>JBEKJD010000216.1:0-5389 GCA_050011415.1 Dissulfurispiraceae bacterium
TATTGATTCTATTTCAACACCTGGATTACTTTTCACTCGCCTGTCTCAGCCCCCGGTAAACGTATTGAAGACCAGAAAAAATGGTCAGCGCGGCAACGATCACAAACATCCAATCCTCAGGCGGCAGCAAGCCCCGGACTCTAAGCGAAAAAAGTGTATAAGCTATAAGGACCAGTTGTGCAGCGATGGCAGACTTTCCTATAAACGAAGGTTCAACCTTTGTGATGTCATAAAGAAGATACAGCAGGAACCAGCCCAGCATGACGATCAGGTCGCGGCTTATTACGGTTACGGTTATCCACCGCGGTATCCATCCGTACACCGAAAACATTATGAATGACGTCATCAGCAGGAATTTGTCGGCCAACGGATCAAGAAAGGCGCCGAGAAGCGTTTTTTGGTTGGTCATCCTTGCAAGAACGCCATCGAGCAGGTCCGATACAGCTGCCCCTATAAAAAGAAAAAGCGCGTAATCGGTCCGCCCGTAAATAAGCGCCGTAACAAAAAAAGGAATAATCAAAATCCTGATAAATGTGACCGTGTTCGGGATGCTGAGGACTTTGATACCGCTCATGCCATATTAAAGGGAATTGCGGCAGTGTGTATGACAACTCCAATCCTCTTGTAGCAAGATAAAGGCACGGCGTCTGCCGGGACCCCTGCAAGGAACGCGAGAAGCGTCCTGGCATGACATTGCTCCAGACTGAAGCCATAGCTTTTGGCATCGAGCGCTGCTCCACGCAGCCTTTTTCCGGCAGCGGCATTTCTACCGCACATAAAATCTATTTCACCAAGCAGCATATTGCAGTATATGACACCTCTGGGGTCCTTTGTTTTTCTGAAGTTGCGCAAGGCCGCGTTAGTATATGCTTCAGCCTGTTGGAAGTCCTTCTTCATCTTCCAGACAGTGGCGATGCTCCACAGGGTATAAGAATAACTTACAATGTCGCCTATCTCTTCATATAGCTGTGCCGCTTTCCTGAAATGCCGCATGGCTTCGCCGAAGCGCTTCTGCATTCTGCATGCATTGCCAATACCGCAATGCGAATAGGCGGTCCCGAATTTGTCTTTAAGCCTGCGGAACATATCATTTGCCTGCCTGTAATACCCCATCGATTCCTCGTATTTGCCTGCAATCCGGTGCGAACCTCCAAGCCCGCACAAGGAATAGGCTATACCCGGATCAAACCCGGCTGAATCAAAAAATCCCTTTGCCTCGGCGAATAAAGTAATGGCCTTACCAATATTACCGGCAACCCTCAGCACTCCGGCTTCTGCCCACAGTGAGAACGCCACTCCCTTTTTATCCTTCTCGCTGCGGTATGTCTTCTTCGCCGCAGAAATGAACCGCAGCGCCTCTTTCCACATACCTATCGCCCTGAGAGAAAGCCCCATTCCAACCAAACAGTCAGCAGCAGTAAGCGTGCGGCCCAGGGCCTCGCAGGCCTCAAGGGCCTCTTCATAATTATTTATGGCGCGATCAAAATTGCCCGTCATTCTGCTGATATCGGCTATGCCCAGTGTCGCATCGAGGATACCGTTCACGTCGCCCTTTTTTTTGCTTATAGAGAGGGCACTTTTGAAAATCCTCAGAGCTTCTCCGTATTGCGCCTTGTCCCTGAATACTTCAGCATTCTTTATCAGTGCGATGATTTTATCTTCCATGTAACTCTCCGATCCCCGACAATTGCGATCTGAGCCCATTCATCAGTGCGTTATAATCACCGGAATGAAAATAAGCGGACCCCATGACCAGCATATCGGCTCCTGCAGAGGCCACTTCTACTGCATTGGACGGCTTGACCCCGCCATCGACCATAATAAGAGTGCTGCACCCCTTTTCCCTGATAATGTTTTTAAGCGACCGTATTTTATCCAGCACGAATGGAATAAATTGCTGCCCGCCGAAACCCGGGTTAACTGACATGAGCAATACCATATCAAGGTCAGGCAGTATGTAATCAAGGGCGGAAAGCGGCGTTGCCGGATTCAGCGACACACCTGCCTTCAAACCTTTGTCCTTCAAATACTGTACAGTCCGGTGCAGATGAACACAGGCCTCGACATGCACAGTGAGGTAATCGGCTCCGGCCTTGATAAAATCATCCAGAAACCAGTCAGGTTTTTCTATCATAAGGTGGACATCCAGCGGCAGATCAGTCGCTTTCCTTATAGCTTCCACAACCGGCGGGCCTATAGTAATATTCGGCACAAAATGCCCATCCATTACATCAAGATGCAGCAGGTCCGCTCCTGAACCCTCTACTGCCTTTAATTCTTCGCCAAGCCTCAAAAAATCCGCAGATAATATCGACGGGGCAATTTTAATCACGTTTCCTCCAAAAAATATAGGTTATAGGTAATGGGTTATAGGTAATAGATTGCAAAGATTTTTTCAATGACCTATTACCTATAGCCTATTCTTTCTTTTCGACATTGCCGGCCTTTAACTTATTCTCATCCTCAAAATCACCGAGGCTTACTATAATACTGAAAATATCGGTCCCGCTCTCATTTGTTTCAGGCCTCTGCGCCAAAACCACATTCTTTGAAGTCTTCTCGGAATGAGCATAAAGTATCTTGCCGATCTGAATACCCTTCTCTCTTAATATATCTTCAGCCCTGTCAAGGGGCTGGCCGACAATATCCGGAACATACTGGATCTTGGGCCCCTTGCTGAGCACGATGCCGATTTCCCTTCCCTCTTTTACCTTGCTTCCGGGAAGTATGTCCTGACGAATTATATTGCCCTGTGGAATGGCAGCGTCGTAATCCTCACCTTGAAGGCGTACATACAGTCCCTTGTTTCTGAGAATTTTGTCAGCCTCCATCATTTCTCTTCCCCTTAACTCGGGAACTGCAACAGTCCTGCTGAAGCTCAGGAGTTCAAAAGTAAAATGGCCGGAAATTATGCCGAGGAGGAGCAAGATAGCCATATACACAGGTATTTTTATTAAATTCCTCATCCAATCCTTTTCAGCCGCGCTGCGAAAAAACCATCCATGTCGTGCTCATGAGGAAGCGTCCTGTAAAATACACGGGCCGGACTGCCATACTCAAAAGAACGAAGAAAATCATGCTCGCTTTTTATAATACTAAAATTCTGATTACCGTGTAAAAATTTACCGATTACTTCCTCCCCTTCTTCCGGCTCTGTTGAGCATACTGAATATACCATACTTCCCCCGACTTTCAGATACCTCGAAACAGCCTGCAAAAGCATTAGCTGATTGTCCCTCAGCCGAAGTAAATCCTTCGGGCGGTGCCGGTACTTTACATCCGGGTTACGTCGAATAACACCCAACGCGGAACAAGGAGCATCTAAGAGAACACGGTCGAACAGACAGCAATCAGAAGATGCGGCGCTGCCGGCAGCGCACCTGATATCATCCTCTGCATCACGTATATCGCCATGCACGACCGTCACAGAGTGCACGCCCAGTCTCGAAATATTTTCCTCAAGCCGGCCTATTCTCTGTGATTCGGCCTCTACAGCCACGACCTTTCCAACGTCCCCCATAAGTTTTGCTATATGGGTGGTTTTACCGCCGGGAGCTGCGCAGGCATCCAGCACCATTTCTCCCGCGCATGGACCCAGCAGAAAGGTCATCAGCTGGGCTGCTTCATCCTGCACAATACACGGGAAATCAAACAATTCATAAAGATCGCTGAAAGAATGCGCATCTTCCAGCACAAGGCCTGACGGAGAGTAAATCGTCTTATGGGCCCGCATACCCTTTGCGGCAAGAACGGAAACCGAACTCTCCCGTAACAGGGGATCATCTACTCTGAGGGTAAGCCGCGGCAATTCGTTGTTTTTCTTTGCAAGCCTCAGCGCGCCTTCATAGCCGAACCGCTTGACCCACCGTTTAATGAGCCATCGCGGATGGGACGTAGCAATAGCTATGTCGTCATCCGGCGGGGACATTGTCTCGCGGTGTCTGAGAAAGTTCCTCAAGACCGCGTTCACGAGCGAGGCCTTTCCCCTTTGCGCTTTCTCCACATCAACCGCCTCATTAACAGCAGCCCATTCGGGAACACGCAAATAAGCAATCTGATAGGCTGCGAGCCGCAGATTATTAATTGTATCAAAGGGCAAACCGGACGGCTTCTTCAGGAAATCCTTCAGCATCCAGTCAAGCAAGTCCCTGTGCCTCAAGACGCCGTACACCAATTCCATCAGAAAGGCGCGTTCCCTCTTGTCGTCTTCCCACGACAAGGCCTCGATAACTTCCCCGGGCTTTTTACCCCTTTTGAAAATTTTATTCAGGGCAACAACAGCACGTTCTCTTGTAGGTGACATACTTTATTTACCATGCTGAATGTTGAATTAAGGAGATAAACTCTTCAATTTAACATTCAACATTTTTAGTAGCGGCTCCCGCGAAGAACTGTATGGCTTCCTTTACCCGTTCCAGATCAACGCGCGTGTTGCGGCATGGGCCGCAGGGCCGTTCATTGGGAATGCCCATAACAGGAAGGGGATAGCTGTCGACAATGCCGCTGCTCAAATCCCTTTCGCAGGCAACGGCAACAATTGCCTCCGGCCTCACATCACTGACAATCCGTCTGGCCAGATTGCCTCCTGTAGCCACGAAAAGTTTCAGGTCATTATCAGCGGCTATCTGTATAAGGTCCTTAATCTCACACTTCCCGCACCGTTTGCAATTATTAATATCATTGGTTATTCTGACGTCGCAATCAGTAATCTGAAGACAATGGGGCAACAATAGGAGAATCCTCTTTGTCCTGTAACGGCCTGGTTCCGCCCTGATAAGCCAGTTGTTAAGATCGATGATATAGCGCTGTAACCGTTCTTTCCTGCCTTTCAGAAAAGCCCCTGCAAGCATCAGCAGCGGATAGAGCACCTTTAAAACAAATCCTCTAAGAAAACGTTTCATGCCCCTCATTCAATCTTCGCCCGGCCAGAAATGCCGCGGCAGACATGATCCTCCTGCCCTGAGGCTGAAGTTCCTCCACCAGAAGCAGACCCTTCCCGGTACCCACTATAAGCTTACCCCCTGATGCCTTTTCGATCCTCCCGGGAGAGACGTTACCATCAAGAGGTCTAACCTTTATTATCTTTATCATCTCGCCGTCAAGATAACTGAATGCAGAAGGCCATGGGTACATGCCCTTCACAAACCGGACCAGTTCATCAGCGTTCCTGCTCCAGTTTATCCTGCCATCTTCCTTACTGAGCGCAGGGGCATAGGTTGCAGCGCCGGTCTGCGGAGCCGGCTTGACCGTGCCGGCCCTTATTCCTTTAAGAGTTTCGACAAGGGCTTTTCCCCCAAGGTCTGCAAGCTTAATTGAAAGTGTTTCAGAATTATCGTCATCCTGAATCTCATATTCCGACTTCAGAAGTATATCGCCGGTATCAATCCCG
>JBEKJD010000217.1:0-5386 GCA_050011415.1 Dissulfurispiraceae bacterium
TCGGCACGGACAGCAAAGTCAGAGATATTCTTGCACGGGTCATAAGTGGAGGCAAGATATCCATCAGCGTTGCTGTTGCTGCCGCCTTTATTTCCGCTGTTATTGGTTTTGCAGTAGGACTGACTTCCGGTTATTTCGGCGGTGTTTTCGATACATTAGCAATGTCGATAGTGGACTTTGTCCTCTCTTTTCCGTCACTTCTGCTGGCTATAGCCATAACGGTGGTGCTGCCTCCCGGTATTTACACGGTAATGATCGCTTTATCGGCAGTGGGCTGGACGTCTTTTGCACGGCTGATAAGGGGCCGGATCATCACATTAAAAGATATGGAATTTGTGGATGCTGCACGCGCAGTAGGCTGCAGCAATATGAGGATTCTGTTTCTTCACCTTGCGCCGCTTTGTGTTCCGCTGGCACTCGTATTGACCGGGATCAGGCTCGGAGGATTTCTGCTCACCGAAGCCACTCTTAGCTTCCTTGGCCTGGGCGCCCAACCGCCAACAGCAACATGGGGCTCGATGATCAGTGCAAACAGGACTTACGTTCTCAATGCACCATGGATGGTCTTGTATCCGGGAATTGCGCTGTCGTTAACAGCATTTTGCCTCAATCTGATCGGAGAATCGTTGAAGAATCGTTATAGCGGTGAGCATGCCTAAGGCACCTACTTTCGGTTCAGAGTTATAGCGCAAAAAAACTGTTTGTTATACAACTCTATCTTTCTCTGAGCTTTTCTTCTTCTTCCTGCTCGGTTTTGCATTCGATGCACATGGTGGTTACAGGCCTGGCCTCCAGCCGCCGGATATTGATCTCCTCTCCGCACGCCTCACAAATACCATAAGTACCGTTATCGATTTTCTCTATTGCATCGTCTATTTTCTTAAGGAGTTTTCTTTCCCTGCCTTTCAGTTTCAGCATGAAATTCCTGTCAATTTCAGCCGATGCCTGATCACCTAATTCAGGGAATGTGGTCTCATCCGGCAATGCATTTAGTGCGATACCTGCATCTGACAGGAGCTCTTCGCGCTGCCGGTTCAGCTTCTTCCGGATTTCCTTAAGCTTCTTTTCACGCGACGACATCTCTTTCGGTGTCAATGTCTTTCCCTTTGCTTTCATGCCCCTACCCTCGCATCTCAAAAATATTAACATCAAAAAAACGTCTAAAAAGCATAACAGAAAGTTCGCGCTGTAGTCAAACACAATACTGCCCCAGGAAGGTCACGATATGAAAATTTAAGAACATTAAATTACCTTTCATTGCGAAAACACACATGGTCCATGGCAATCTCCTGTTCAAAGGCCGAGATTGATTCGTCACTCTCACGATTACCGGGGTCGCCGAAAAGTCGAAGACTTTTTGGGGCGGAATGACATTTTCCTTGTCCGGATTTACGCCGTCCTGTTTCCTGCTCACACTCAATCTTTTGAAAATACTTGACAATTAGGGAAGGCAGTAATATAAAATTAATAACCGGATAGTCCTTATCAGGGAAAGGACTGCATCCATTTCAGCGCTGAAAAAGAAATGTGAGGTATGATAATGACAAAGGCTGATATTGTGAATTTTGTTTTTGAAAAGGTAGGACTTCCAAGAAACGAGGCGCAAAACATAGTGGAAGTTGTATTTGACTCCATTAAACAGACGCTGATAGCAGGGGAATCCATTAAGATTTCAGGCTTCGGGACCTTTAATGTCAGAAAGAAAAATTCCCGGATCGGGAGAAATCCGAAAACAAAGGAAGAGGTGGAGATAACCCCGCGCAAAGTCGTGACTTTTAAGTCGAGCGATCAGCTTAAAGAGGCTGTTGAAAAACAGTAAAAAGCTTGCAGGAGAAGTCGCTTGATAACACTCGCAGTGTGCTGATGATACAGAATACGTATAAGTCACCGCAGCCGCTAAAGCTTTTCCCGGAGAAACTCTTTTATAAAATAGGAGAGGTCAGCAGGCTCGTGGGTGTTGAGTCTTATGTGCTCAGGTACTGGGAAACAGAGTTTTCTTTCCTCAACCCGAGGAAGAGCAAATCAGGACAAAGGATATATGCAAAGAACGATGTCGACCTTGTACTGCAGATTAAACACCTTTTGTATGAGGAAAAGTATACCATTGACGGTGTCAGGCGCAAGCTCGGCAGCAGTGCTGAACAGAGCGATCCTGCGAGCCGCCCTGTAAAAACCGGAGTGAACAACGAAGCCGCTGCAAACGCTGAAAATATCCTCTCCATGGTAAGATCGAGACTAAAGGAAATACTCCATCATCATTTCGGGGCGTAGCGCAGCCTGGATAGCGCACTCGCTTGGGGTGCGAGAGGTCGACCGTTCGAATCGGTTCGCCCCGACCAATTAAAACAAAGGGTTAGGGACTTTTCTCCTTAACCCTTTTTGCTCAACGTAGTAAAATCGTAGTAATCGGCCTCTTTTTCAGCTGATTTTCCGTTAAAAACCTGGTCGTAAATTACCATCGCCTTGACCTTGTGCGCCGGCGCAAGGTGAGCATACCTGAGCGTCGTCGTGATGTTTTTATGACCGAGCAGCTCTTTTACGGTAGTCAAGTCCACACCGGCCATAACCAGGTGACTGGCAAATGTGTGTCTTAAGTCGTGAAAGTGAAAATCCTGGATTTTGGCACGCCTCAAAGCACTTTTAAAGCTGCGCTTGACCTCGCCGTATGGATTGCCCGTGGCCGGATCGAAAAATACATAGGGAATATCCAACCTGCGCGGAATGCCTTGCAGCATAGTCCTTAATGTGGCGTTAATAGGTAGTTCCCTGCGCTCTCCGTTCTTAGTATCATCGCTCTTTAGCAGGATAAACCCATGTTTGAGATCCACTTGCTCCCATTTGAGGCCTAATATCTCCCCTCGCCTCATGCCGGTGTTAAGTGCGGTAATGACAATCGGTTTCAAATGCGTGTCGCAAGCCTCCACCAGGTCGCGGCATTCTTCCAATACAAGATATCTCAACCTGTTCTGCTCCCCCTTAATGTCTTTCACCTTCCTAACCTTCCTAAGCACATCCTCGCGGATCATTTCCCAGTCGAGCGCCTTGGTGAACATGCTCTTTAATAGCCCGACAAGCCTGTTGACACCTCCGGGGTTCAATCCGCGTTCCAACTCGTCTGATTGAAACTGCTCGATCAGTCCTGAACTGAAAGCGTTTAGATCATATTTGCCGAAACATCTTTCAAGCTGCCCCGCCATATACCCCCGCGCTCCCTTCCACGACTTTTGCCTTCCTGCGGCCCATGCGCTGTACTTTTCCTTCAACTCCCGGAACGTGTACTCCTTCTTTTCCTCTTTCACCGTCTCCGGGTGCCATTGCCCTATTGCGATCTTGCCCTTGAGAATGTCGTAAATCCTCTGTGCGATTGCTTTGTCTTCCGTGCCGGTGCTTCTGTTGTAAGACCTTCCGTCCTTTGTAAAACTCATCCAATAAACAGGTGAATCTTTCCGCCTGTACAGTCCCATTCTTTGCATCCTCCTTTCTCATGGGACACTGACAAGGCTTGAAAATACCATGCGCATTATAACACGGCCTAACGCTTTGTCTGGACCCCTGCTATATAGATGCATTCAGGGGCGGTTTTTTTGCTCAAAACAAATAAAAAAAATACTGAACGTCAGTTTTTTGTTGCGGATATGGGTTTTGACGTTCAGGACCGGCGCGAAGCGCCGCCGGTGTGTTGGGCCGAGTTGCGGGATTGACGTTTCTGTGAAGTAGCGGATTTACTTGATTTGCGCGTGAGTCTGGTTAAAATGGAAAATAAAGATATGTTGTCAGAATACTGCCTGAGCAATAAGTTTTGTTTGATTGCCTTTTCCATAGTCTTCCCATAATATAATAAGTGAGGATATATGGAGAAAATGGAAATATCACAATTAACGTTACGCCTAATGCTGCTCATTCTTCCTGGAGCAATTGCAATACTTATTGTAGAAGCTCTCACGGTACACAAGAAATTAGATGCATTTAGATTTACACTTTATATGTCTGTCCTAGGCTTCATCGCGTATCTCGCAAGGCAAACACCAAGCATCATAGCCGCTTATATTTACCATACACCATCCTATAAGCTTCTCTCTTTCTGGGGTGCGATATCTGGTAAAACAACAGCAATCGACTGGTCAGAAATATTTACCACATGTCTTATTGCAATCCCGGTGGGACTTGTCGCAAGTTCTTTGATTCAGTACAAAGCCCTCAACAGGTTTGCAAACTTAATAAAACTGTCTGGCAAATACGGGGACGAAAATCTTTTTAGTTATTTTTTGAGCGCAAAAGAAACAAACTGGGTATGGGTAAGGGATAACAAACAAGGTGTCACGTATTACGGAAAAGTCGAGTATTATTCGGAAACTGATAGTATGAAAGAAATTGTGCTATCAGAGGTTAGCGTATACCGTTCTGAGGATTCAGCATTCATACGCGAAGCTCCGTACATCTACTTGTCTTTCGCCCCTAATGATTTTATAATAGAATTAGTTCCGGATGTTAAACAGGAGGAGCAAACAACATGAGCAAAAACATCAAATCTATAAGTGAAGGCATGAAAAAAGGGGCGGGGATGAAGAAAGACAATCCTGTGCAACTCAAGCCGGCAGTTGTTCCCGGTCCTACGGCTCCAAAGAAAAAATAATTTCGTTGGAAGAGACCAAGCACAATGAAAAAGACCACAACCCGTATAAAACACTTTATTAGATTGGAGACCAAAACGATGAAGACACTGCATGAAGGCCTGCAAAAGGGAGTAGTAAAAACCGGCACCTCACAGAAAAAGCCTGCTATTATTCCAACGGCCACCGCACCCAAAAAACCATAAGCTGATCTCGACAAAAAGGGAAGTAAAAAAGCCCCTATTCCGGGGCCTCTTTCTTATTCAGTATATAATCTGCCGCTTTCTGCGCTGCTGCAGCTGCTGTTATAACAATTCTTTTGTCTTCCTTGATAGCCTTTATCCAGCCTTGAACATATGCCGCGCTGTTGTCCAGGGTTCGGTTCTCGATGCCGGTACACCCACACAGAAAGGCCGCGCCCATTTCTGCTATCAATTCTTCTTTTCCATAATCCGCGCTGCCGAATCCGTTATTAACAGTTATGCCCTTCCGGTTTAGCCTGCTGCGGTGGCCGGTGCTGTGTGTAAGCTCGTGGAAGAGCACACTATAATATTCTTCTGCACTTGCGAATGTTTCCGGCTTCGGCATGTTCACATAGTCCATAGTTGGCACATAATAGGCTTTCTGATCGCCGTGCTTGATCTCCGGGCTGTTCGGCATCGCTGCTACGGTCGCCATACATATTTCAATAGGGGCAAATTCGCGCTCTTCCGTGCCTATCGCCTCGATCTTTAAGCCTTCGCACTGCTCGGCATTAAACACATTGTAGTAGCGGA
>JBEKJD010000218.1:0-5385 GCA_050011415.1 Dissulfurispiraceae bacterium
CAGAAAGGGGCCGGCGAAGATGAGGCTGCGCATCCGCCGCCAGGCCTGTCTCTCATCCACCTTGGATCCATGATTGAGGACTTTGCAGATGCGGCCGCCATCGTTGCAAGCCTCGATCTGGTGATTTGTGTTGACACGGCCATGGCCCATTTGGCCGGCGCTCTTGGGAAGCCATGCTGGGTATTGTTGCCATACTACAAGACTGATTGGCGTTGGCTCACCGGGCGTACGGATTCACCATGGTACCCGGGAGTCATGCGTCTCTTCCGTCAACCGGAAATAGGAAACTGGACGTCTGTTATTGCTGAAGTGGGTGTGGCCCTTGAACAGTTCGCGCAGGAGCAGAGCTTGAGACACCCAACAGGTCCAGCCTCATAACAAGGGAGTTTTCACGGGGGTCCACATAATAGTCTCTTCTTGTCCCGACAATCGTGAAGTTGAGCTTCTCGTACATTTTTCTTGCAGCGATATTCGATTCCCGCACCTCTAAATAAAGAAACCGGCAGCCATTTTCCCGTAGGACAGTCCCCGCGTTATTGAAGAGCATAGTTGCAATGCCCTGACGGCGGTAAGCAGAGTCCACTGTCAGATTCATCAAAACTGCCTCATCAGAGACCTGCTTGATGCAAATATATGCAATGATCTTTCCTTTAAGTTCGGCGACCCTTTTTATAGAGGTGGGGCTGTATACCTCGCCGAGAAATGATGTTTCCGGCCACGGCATAGTATATGAGGCCTTCTCTATCACTGCTATAGACTTGACATCGTCAGGAGACATCTCTCGCACTGCGATGGAGTTCATATTGGTTTTAACCCCGGGTTATTCTCATCTCCGCACCTGCTAATCGAAGAAGTTAAGAATTTTTGTAGCATACAGCAGTCAGTTATTGCAACTGTTTTCGCAATAGTCAGTTCAAAGGTAGAGGCGGAAGGGCAAACTAAACCCTTCCGCCTTTTTTTGCAAAAGCTTTGCTATCTTACGCAAAAGCGTTAATAGCGTAACTGCTCGTGCTGGCCGACTGCCCTTGCGTAAGCATAGCAAGGATCTGGCTCAGTTCCGTAGCCAGGGTTGAGCTTGAGGAAGAAGTACCCTGGGTGGTACTCGTTGTGCTGCTCGTTGTGCTGCTTGTTGAACTTGATGCATTCTGACCGTAACTGTTCATTGCCGAGAGGTCATTCAGGACATTGGTCACCGCTGTAGACAGGGTCGAGTCTGAGGAAGAAGTACTCGAGCTGCTACTTGTTGAACTCAATGCACTCTGAAGTGTCTGCAAGTCACTTTGCAATGTCTGCATCAGGTTCTGACCCTGTCCGATGCCGTTGTCCGAGTTATCTCCATCTGTACTCGAACTGTGGTGGTGACCGTGGCTTTTCATTGCCGAGAGGTCATTCAGGACATTATTCAACGCTGTAGACAGGGTCGAGTCTGAGGAAGAAGTACTCGAGCTGCTACTTGTTGAACTCAATGCACTCTGAAGTGTCTGCAGGTCATTTTGAAATGTCTGCATCGGGTTCTGGGTCTGACCGCTGCTGTCTGAAGACGACTGCGTCTGCGTACTACTGGGAAAGTCGCTCATAAGCTGGGTCAACGCTGCGGACAAAGCACTTTCCGATAGCTTAACCTGGTCCTGATTCCCTGAACTCAAAGCACTCTGAAGTGCCGTTGCGTCTGTCCCGAAAGTCTGAAAATCTGACCTCACGGAATTCTGAGTCTGATAATAACTGCTGCTGATTGACTGTATGGACATATTTTTCACCTCCTCGCGGGACAACTATGACGCCGGAATTTAGGCAGCAAGTCTTATACCAGAAAAGACTGAGAAAGGGTAAAAAGCCGACGGTTAAAGGGCTAACCGATTATAACAAAAAGATATTTCCCTAAATTATCTATTCTGTCCTTGACCTTTTACCCTTTAGGTTTCATCTTATTCCCTGATATTTATACGGCAGAATTTTCCAATTGCTTATCCGTTGACGGAAATTTTTTCCCGTAATGCATGAGGAGGTCCGAAATCCTGTTTAGAATAAAATCGGGAAGCAATTTCCTGTTATTCCATGTCACCTCATGAATCTCCACATCATCCCTGCTCCTCACATTCATTATGAAATCGTCTCCTCCGGAGGCAATTGTTCCTATGACAATATTTGATGAATTAAGTGCTTTGAGCACCACCAGTTTGAAGACTCTGGAAAAACATTCCATCTTCCCGACCCCGTCGAGCAGAATGACATTCTTCTTGACCGGGACAATGGACGGCACAGCGATAGTCTCGATATTCCGGATACTGACGCCGTATTTTCTTATCTTGCAAACAGATATTATATCTCTGTGTGCAAGATAGCCCATCCCGCCGTCAAGGGTTCTTATTACGAAACCGACCCTTCTGGTCCCAACTCTCTCTTCTTCGGTGTAAAAGCCGCTTGCAGGCACATCCAGTTTTTCTATCAATTGCTTTATGACAGCAGATTTGCCTGATGAAGGACCGCCTGTTAAAAAAATATTTTTCTTCATAATATCCCTCAGTGCACTTCCGGTCTTTCGTACATAATCCTCCCCATCATGGGACCCATCTCCATCATCTCCCTGAGTTTAATTCTCTGCCCGGCTGTCAATTTTGACTTGACCTCCTCAAACGCTTTTATGCCGGACAACTTCATTGTAGTCAGCAGCGACTCTGTTTTTTTCAGTTTAGATTCGACCGCCTTCATATCTACCGGATCTTTATCAAGGATATCTTTCATTTCCATCATCGCGATCTGAACATCCGACTTCATTCTTACAGTGCTTTTCATCAGCCCGCTTTCGATTTCCCTTGCCTCCTCTTTCTGTTTTTCATCAAGGCCGAGGCCCATGAGGAACATCATGATAGGGAGATCATCACCCGGGCCGTCCATCCTCTCCATGCTGTGACGCATCATACCGTGAGGCATTGCCGGACTATCTTCGTGCATACCTTCTCCCGGATTACACATACAGTCGCATGTCTCCGCACTGGAATTGTATGTTCCTAAAAGCATCACCACGGCTGCCAGAACAACAATAATTAATTGTCTTTTCATGTCTTTTCTCCTTTTAATTTAAGCTCAGTCATTTACTTGTAATTTAATATCGCTAACACCATACTCGCTGACGCCGGCACTGACGTATTTACCACAGCACCTCCCTTCCTTTTTATTTCGGAGTCCGTTTCAAGAAGTGTTTATGGAATTAGGATATCAGGTGAATGTGGCACGAATATGGAAGAAATAAGGAAATTTTAAGGGGGGCTGAAATAATAGTGTATATTGCCGGGCATCCGATATAAAATAATCTTGTTAATCTTGATAAAACCCGTAAAGTAAAGATAATGAAAATCAGCATTGCTTATCGGATGTTTCTCTCTATTCTTATCGCCACCTGTATGGCGCTACTGTGCATGTTCCTGATAATGCAGTGGAGCATTAACAGGGGGTTCCTGCAGTATCTCACTGCAATGGAACAGGACAGGCTGGAGAAGATGGCCGCAAATCTGGAGCAGTCATATGCGGAACATGGAAGCTGGGATTTTCTGCTAAACGATCCGGAGCAACGGATCATGAGCCTGATCGAAAAGCCTGATGATAATTTTACATCCAGGCGCTTAAAAGAATTCGATGAGAAATTGTTTGCTCCTCCCTCACCTCCGCCATGGGATGGTCCACACGAACCTCCCCCTCCTCCGTGGGATGGTCTGCACCAACCTCCGCCTCCTCCCCTACCGGGTGGTCCACACCAACGGAGGTTGCGCTTTATTATTTTAGATGCAAACAGGAAACCGCTCGTTGGCAACGCGGCAGAAGCAGAAGACGTGAAATTCAGACCCCTTGTCCACAAGGGATCGACTGTTGGCTACATAGGGCTGCTGTCGCCAAAGCACTTCCTGAATCTACCCCAATTTGAGTTTTTGAAACGGCAAAAATTGTCTCTGGCTCTGGCAGCATCAGGGATGGTGCTGATAGTTGTGATATTTTCTCTCCCCTTGGCGAACCGTCTTGTCCGTCCGATTAAATCTATAGCCGCAGCAACCCGTGAGCTTGCCTCAGGAAAATACGCTATTCGGGTCTCTGTCTCCTCATCTGACGAACTGGGACAACTTGCACGAGATTTCAATACCATGGCGCTTACTCTTGAAAAAAATGAGAAGGCGCGCCGACAATGGGTTGCCGACATTTCTCATGAGCTGAGGACTCCTTTATCCGTGTTGCGGGGTGAAATCGAGGCCCTCATGGAAGGGGTACGCAATACCACCCCTGAGGCCATCGGCTCTTTACATGCAGAAGCGCTCAGGCTGCATCGCCTGGTTGACGACCTTTATCAACTTGCACTCTCCGACCTCGGCACACTGACCTACCGCAAGGAGGACATTGATCTGGCCGAGGTGCTCAGGGATTCCATTGAACCTTCCCTTGAGGAATTTACGCGCAAGGGCATCACGTTCATTTCGGAAATATCAGGCGAAGAGGAGATCACAGTATTTGGCGACCGGGAGCGGCTGCGCCAACTCTTTGTCAATCTCCTCGACAATTCATTAAAATATACCGATGCGGGAGGAAACATTGCTGTCCGCCTGACGTGCAGCAACAACGAAGCTAAAATTGAATTCGAGGACTCCTTGCCCGGAGTAACGGAAAGCGAACTGGACAAACTCTTTGACCGTCTCTATCGCGTAGAAGCGTCCCGAAATCGTGAATCAGGCGGTGCAGGGCTCGGCCTGGCAATCTGCAGGAATATTGTCGATGCTCATTCCGGAACTATCTCTGCCCATCCAGCGCCGCTTGGAGGTGTGCTGATCAGGGTCGCTCTCCCCATTACAGGTGAATGCCTGTGAACAACAATATCCTTATAGTAGAAGACGAGTCGAAACTGGCGAATCTGCTGGCAGATTACCTGAGAGCGTCCGGGTTCGAGCCGTCTTGTCTTGCTGACGGCACTAAGGTTATCCCCTGGGTTCAGGAACATAAGCCTGATTTGATCCTCCTTGACCTGATGTTGCCGGGACTAAATGGGATAGAAGTTTGTAAGGGAATCCGTTCATTCGCCCGTGTCCCGATTATCATGGTAACAGCCCGTATAGAAGAAATAGACCGCATTCTGGGACTTGAACTTGGCGCGGATGACTACATCTGCAAGCCGTTCAGTCCCCGTGAGGTGATCGCACGGGTCAAGGCTGTTTTGCGCCGGACGACTGACGGACAGATCTTTCAGTTCCAGGGGCTCGTGCTCGACGAACACCGCTACCAGGCTGAGCTGCACGGCCATGATCTGGACCTCACTGCAGTAGAGTTCAAACTACTGCAATTCCTGGCAGCTAATCCGGGATGCATCTATGGTCGCCAGCAACTTATGGACAAAATCTATCCGGATGA
>JBEKJD010000219.1:0-5374 GCA_050011415.1 Dissulfurispiraceae bacterium
GTGAATCGGAGAAAAAGATTTTTCACCACTTCCCCGATTCACCGTTTCTCCGATTCTCATGTTCTCTAAGGGGTGGATTATGATTTTTATTAATGACTTCGATGACGGCCTGAGAAATCTTGCAAGGGAATTCCTGGTTTTTGATATCAAGTACGTGCCTGACATGTTATCCTGGGCAGAGCAGAACAATATACCGTTGAGCGAACCCGGTCAGCCTATGAAGCTGACTACCGGCAGTGACCACATTCTCGTGATGATTGTGCAGGAGAAGATCAGTGATGAACTGCTCGACGGTATTATAAATGGCCTGGGCGTCAGGTGGACAGTCAGGGATGTTGCAACTGATATCTCAAAAAGGCTTAACAGTATTGAGAAACAACTGGCATATTATTTTCTCAAGGAATATGCCCGGACAAAACAGGACCTGGCAGGAGACGAACTTCTGGAAGATGAATGGGCGATCGATCAGATGGAGAAATTAGGGTTCTTTCGCGTCTGATTTTTTTCAGCGGTATATTACTACTGCAATAGCGAAAATACTATAAACCACTCCTCCAAAAAGCAGGGCGAGGGGCGAAATTTTCTTGCCGAATTGAATATTTGCCAGAACAATCAAGGCTGAGGTCAGCGCCAGGACTGCTGAGAAAAGTGCCAGTCCCGAAATATTCCAGTCAGTAAAAAGCAACCCGACCGAGACCGGAAAAATTGACTGAAAAACCATCGCGCCTGTGATATTGCCCATGGCAAGAGTATCTCTGCCTTTCAGCGTCCATGTTATGCTATTGAACTTTTCGGGCAATTCCGTTGCAATGGGAGCGACCAGCAGAGAAAATAACAGAGGACTCATACCCCAGGAGACTGAAAGTTTTTCGAGACTCCCGACAAAGATATGAGCCCCTCCAACCATGACTGTAAGCGAGGCGGCTATCTGGAAGCAAATAAGCGCAAACGATGTTGTCTTGTGCGGCTCAGGCCTGGCTGATTTGAGCTGAAAGCCTGCTACACGCCTGATGTCGGAAATCAGCTTTTCAAAATGCAACTGTTCGGCATGCAGGATATCGGCGCTTTCGGCCTTAAATGTCGAGTATACATACAGCACGTAACCGAAAACGACCAGCACTGCAGTCAGGACATGAGCGCGGGGAACAAGAACGGGGAAAAAGATAGCGGTGCTGTACATGATAGTAAAAAAAATAAGGTCCCTCCTGGCAGAATCCGTATCAACATAGAGTGTAAATTTTCTTTTTTTTCTGAGCATGCTGATTAAGACTGTCAACCCCACGACAAAGAAGGCAAGTGTCGATAACATAAAAGGCGCACCGAGAATAGCGCCGACGCCGATCTTCCTTGCAGTTGCGTCACCGTGCAGCAGTATGGCGACAAGCGGGAGTATAGTTTCAGGCAATGCTGTGCCGATTGCAGCCAAAATGCTTCCGACAACAGCCTGGGACAGCGAAAACCGTCTGCCGAACGATTCGACGCCATTCGTGAAAAATTCGGCGCTCAGGAGAATCATGAGCAGGCTGATAATGAGAAATAAAATCGATAGCATCATTTAACAAACAAGCATTACAGGGCAAGGCGAAGATTTAATGATCGCTTCCGCAATGCTTCCGAGCAGAACACCTGTTGTGGAAGACTCTCCACGGGCCCCGATTACAATCAGGTCCGTATCTCTCTCAGACGCAATCTCATTAATGGTTTTATATGGGACCCCTATTCTGACAATACGCTCAGCACTGCCGCAGCTGATCGCAGGCGAGCAAATCGCTTTCTCCGCCTCCTGAATTGCATGACTCTTATAGTTTTGCTTGTCCTCTTCACTCAGATTCCTGAGACTGCCGAAACTCTTGTCCAGTTCAAGGCTTGAGAGTATATGGGTGATCAGCAGGGCAGAGGAGTTTTTTTCCGCTAAAGAGCACGCCGACTCCAGGGCCTTTTTTGAGTGCGCGGAAAAATCAACCGCACACAAAATCTTTTTCACACCAACCGCCCCCAACACAGCGCCGTCTGCTTTCTTGCCCCGCACAACCAGCATAGGCGCATTAAGCGATTTTATGAGCCGCTCTGAACTGCTGGTCCGGATAAGATGAGATTTGTGCCCAAGTACCAGGGCGGCAACAGGAAACTCATGTATTGTTTTATTGAATGTTTCTACGAGCCTGCCGACTGCAATTCTGCCTGTTGCAGTTACGCCGAATGGTTTCAGGCGGTCAACCCATTTATCAAGCTCTATCCCTCCGGCCTCCTCTTCTTTTCCCAGATAGGGCAGGAGGTAGGCTGGAGGAGTTAACGCGTAATCCATGACATTAAGCATTGTGATGTCACATGCGCCGTCCGCGACCGCACGCGACAACCATAACGAATAGGAGAGGACTTTCTCTGTGCCGGCGCCAAGATCAACTGCGGCAAGTATTGTTTTCTTGCGGTCCATGTATGCGTGAAGTATACCATACGGTGCCGGGCGCGTATAAAAAAATAGGCGGGGCAGTAATCTCCCCACCTCTCATCTCCAACATTCAACCAAGAGTTAACGGTACAACTATTTATAATTATAACTTCTCGTTTGCCCTAATAATATTTTACTTCACAGCGTCTTTAAGTGTCTTTCCTGCAGTAAATTTTGGGACCTTTGCTGCGGGTATCTTAATTTCTGCGCCTGTCCTGGGATTGCGGCCTTTTCTGGCTTTCCTCTTTGAGATTGAAAATGTTCCGAAACCGACAAGTGTGACTTTGTGCCCTTTTTTGAGAGCGAATTTAACTGCATCAACAGTTGCATCCAGTGCCTTCCCGGCATCGGTCTTTGATAGACCTGCTCCCGATGCAATTTTGTCAATAAGATCTGCTTTCGTCATATCCCTGCTCCCCCCTTTCTCCCGATAAAAAAAATTTTATAATTTCAAGACTGGTATACAAGATAACAGGAAGATGCTTATTTGTCAAGGGAAAAATGGAAAATTTTTATTTTCACCGGTGGGCCTCGGCCCAGTTCTTTCCCCAGCCAGTCTCAACTTTCAGGGGGACGGAAAGATCGAGGGCGGTTTCCATTTCGAGGACGATTAACTCCCTGGTTGCATCAAGTTCATTTTCAGGCACTTCAAAAAGGAGTTCGTCATGTATCTGCAGCAGCATTCTCGCTGAAAGTTTTTTGACCCGCAGCGCCTCAGAAACCCGTACCATCGCCATTTTAATTAAATCAGCGGCAGTACCCTGAATTGGAGTATTGACGGCAAGCCTCTCTGCCTGCTGTCTGACCGCCGCATTGGAGCTGGTGATTTCCGGCAGCGGCCTTATTCTGCCCAGAAGTGTGGAGACATACCCCTGCTCATGCGCAGACTGGATGGCGTGTTCCATAGAGCGCTTTACGCCGGCATGCTTGTTGAAATAATTTTCTATGTAAACGGTCGCCTCTCTGGGTGCAATAGAGAGAGCGTCGGACAACCCATAAGCGCTCATTCCATATACGATGCCGAAATTCACAACTTTTGCCGCCCTCCTCATATCGGCGGTAACGGCAGCGAGCGGGACCCCGAATATCTCCGAGGCGGTCCGGGCATGAATGTCGATGTTATTCTTAAAAGCATCAATAAGGCTTGCGTCCCCACTCATATGGGCCAGTATCCTCAACTCGATCTGGGAGTAATCTGCTGAAACAAGCACATGACCTTCATCAGCAATAAAAATCTCCCTGATCCTCATTCCCCACTCGCCACGTATGGGGATATTCTGAAGATTGGGATCGCTGCTGCTTAGCCTTCCAGTTGCGGTGACGGCCTGGTTAAAAGAGGTATGTATCCTGCCGGTCCTGGCATTGATCAGTTTGGGCAGAGTATCGGTATAGGTTGTTTTCAGCTTATAAAGCGTGCGGTAATTAAGGATTTCCCCTGGGAGTTCGTGGCTCTTTGCCAGTTCCTCAAGAACATCCATACCTGTCGAATAGCCGGTTTTCGTTTTCTTCAGCGGTTTTAGCCCGAGGTCCTCAAAAAGCACCTTGCCAAGCTGACGAGGTGAGTTTATGTTAAAGGCGCTGCCGGCAAGCGAATATATTTTTGACTGGAGGACCTCCAGCTCATGATCGAGTTCCTTTGACAATTCTTCTGCATGTCTCCTGTTAATTTTGATTCCCGCCTCTTCCATATCAGTAAGGACATATATGAGCGGCATCTCAATTTCAAAGTAAAGCCGCTCGAGTCCGCGACTTTTCAACCTGTCAAAGAGAATTTCCTTCAGTTCCATGGCCAGTTCGGCGTCTTCGGCAGCATACTGTGCAGCCTCCTCAATGGGCACATCTGCAAACGATTGCCGTTTGCCGAGGACTTCGACAAACGGGCGTTTCCTGTGGGCAAGGTACTCGCTTGCTGCATCTTCAAGGCTGTGGTCCGGTTTGATCGGGTTGAGCAGATAGGACGCCACCATAGTATCGTAGAGCATTCCCTGCACATGGATTCCTTCCGGCCTGAGTATGAGCATATCGTATTTCAGATTATGCCCTATCTTTGCGACAAAAGGATCTTCCAATACCGGCTTCAGTATGGACAAGGCATCCTCAACATTGGCCATGGCCCCAAGAGATGATTCGGTATGTCTGAGGGGCACATAATATGACCTGCCCTTCCCCTTGCAAAGGGCTATCCCGACGATTGTATCAGCAAGCGGGTCTCTCCCTGTTGCTTCTATATCGAACGACAGCCCGGAAACAATGCCGGTATCCTGAACTTGGGGGAGTTCGTCTACATTCGCATTCCTTTCCAAAAAGTCTTCGGATTTTTGGGGACCATTGTCTCCAAAAAGGGGATATTGTTTCATGTGCCGGTCCCGAGAAATTCCTGAAGCTGTTTCCCGCCGGTAATAGTGATATATTCTCCGCGTGCCGCATAGCCTTGTCGGGGGATGAGTTTTATAAGACTTCTGAATTCCAGTTCTGTAAACAACTGAAGAAGAGTCTTCCAATCCGGCTCCCTGACAGCAAGATCCTGCAGATGCGGCTCGACCGGCAAGTCGGTATCTATGGTTACAAGGACCCTGCTGAACTTGATATCTTCAATGTTTTCCATAATTAACTTTCTCATGCGGGCGTTTTCTATTCTTTCAGGATGGTCCAGCAGACTGTCCAGCCCCCCGGCCTTCAGGATCAGACTTTTGGCGGTCTTTTCCCCTATGCCTTTTATCCCCGGTACATTATCAATGGCATCTCCTGTGAGCGCCATTATTTCAGCGATCCTTTCAGGAGGCATTTCAAAACGGCCCATGATATATTCTTTGTCAATAATCACGTCTTTCATTGGATCGTAAATCTTAATGAAATTATTAACTGCCTGCATCATGTCTTTGTCCCCGCTTACGATAAATACATGGGCCTGCTGCGCAGCGGCTT
>JBEKJD010000220.1:0-5302 GCA_050011415.1 Dissulfurispiraceae bacterium
TTCAGTACTCCCGCCCCCTTTTTTCAGCGCTTGCGTGACGGGGGAATTCAGGTGGTCGAATTCAATCCGGTAAATCCGTTCAAGGCCCACGGGCACTGGCTCCTGGCGCATCCGGACCACCGCAAGATTTTGATCGTCGACGGCAAAGTCGCCATTACAGGGGGCATCAACATCAGTTCGGTTTATTCAAGCAGGCTTTCCGGAAGAAAACAAGTCGAAGGAACGCCGCTGCCCTGGCGTGACACCGACGTTCAAATTGAAGGCCCTGCAGTGGCTGAATTCCAAAAACTTTTTCTTGACACCTGGCAGAAGCAGAAAGGCCCGGAACTCTCTGAACACAACTATTTCCCTGATCTTAAAGAAGTGGGTAATGCACTGGTGCGGGTGGTCGGCAGCACTCCGGGACAGGACAACCGAATTACTTTTATCGTCTATGCATCCGCCATCACTTTTGCGGAACATTCCGTACATCTGACTAATGCTTATTTTATCCCTGACGACCAGATGCTGGATGCCTTTACTGATGCTGCCAGACGCGGCGTGGACGTAAAGGTCATTCTTCCCTCAACCAGCGATTCCTCGTTGGCCTTATATGCAGCTCAGTATAATTATTCCGAGCTTTTGAAATCGGGGGTGAAGTTATTCGAACGCCGCAACGCCCTTCTGCATGCGAAAACTGCGGTGATTGACGGAGTTTGGTCGACAGTCGGCTCTACTAACATGGATTTCTGGAGCTTGTTAAGCGATGATGAGTTGAATGCGGTTATACTGAGTCACGAGTTTGCCATTGAAATGGAGAAGATGTTTGCAAGGGACCTCGCGGAGTCCGACCAGATTCAATGGGAAGAGTGGAAAAAAAGACCCTTGTTCCCAAGGATCAGGGAGTGGATTGCGCACCTATTTTCCCATTGGATGTAAAACATGGCCGAGGATCGATTTATTGCAGTGAAAGTGAATCATGTGAATCAGATTAGACACCTTCCGAAATTCTTCGTGTTCATGGTTGCAGTTGCGATTCTTTTTTCCGCTGTTTTTGCTTCGTCTGTAGAAAAGCCCAGGCAGGGCGAAGACATCCTGCTCGACACTTATCAGAGGAACATAGCCAAACTGGAGACAAACAGTTTTGGCTTTCCTCTCTTTCTGGAGTCTATTGAGCGAGACGACAGAGTTCATGTGGATGTCTACGGGATCTTTGATTTTCCCTTCATCAGCGTTGTCAACGTGCTGAAGGTCCCGGCAAACTGGTGCGATATTGTATCACTGCATCCTAATGTCAAGGCGTGCACCTACAGGCAACTGCCGGGCGACTGGCTGCTGACCTTTTACATCGGCCGTAAAGTTTATGAACCTCCGGAAGACGCGCATCAAGTCATTTACCATTACCGGAATGTTGAACAGCGGCAGGGGTATCTGGATGTCACTCTCAGTGCCGATGCAGGCCCGTTCGGCACGAACGACCACCGGATGAGGTTCGAGGCCTTGCCCCTTGACGGGAGAAGGACTTTTGTCCATGTCAGTTATGAATACAGCGACAGTGTTGTGCTTCGCCTTGCGGAAAAGCTCTATTTTGCTACACTCGGTTGGGGCAAGGTGGGGTTCACGGTGACCGGAACAAACAGCAACGGCAAGCCCATCTATATCGGCGGACCCCGCGGCGCGATTGAGCGTAACGCTGTCCGGTATTATTTCGCGATCCAGTCCTTCTTGAATGCGTTACGCTATCCTGAAGAAAATCGTTTCAGCATGAAGCTTAGCGAGTGGTACGACCTTACGAGCGTCTACAGGAAACAGCTCTTCGATCTGGACAAGAAGGACTACCTCACATTCAAGGCAAAGGAGCATCTGAACCAGGTGACGCTTCAGAGGTCGATCGGAACAGGTCTTCAGTAAGTATCGCTATTCTGTTCCGGATAATCATTTTCAAGGGCAAAAGGCCGGATCAACTCGGAACGTTTTTCCGGCCCTTTGCCCTCGTGCTATTATTTCACGATGATCTCAAAAAGGACTCTCATGTTAGCTTTTGCCGCTTCTGAGTAAAGGTCTTTCGGCGCTGCTTCATACATCGCCGGTTTTGTTTTACCATATCCGATTTCAGAAAGCCTGTCAGGTGTAACAATCCCTTCTTCTACGAGGTAATCTTTGACAGCGTTTGCCCTTCTTTCGCTCAACTTCTGGTTGTACTCTTCAGTGCCGGAAGCAGAGGTATAACCTGCAATACGGACTTTGGCTTTAGGGTTTTCTTGCAGGATCTTGAGATTCCTTTTCAGTATAGCCTGCGCTTCTTTTGTAAGGGTGGACTTGTCGAAATCAAAATGTACGTCTTCAAGCGCAAGGACGATTACCTTGTCCTCAATCTTCGGCTCAGACGCAAGTACCATTACCTTTTCCTCAGCCTTAGGCTCAGACACAATGATAACTACCGGCTCCTCAGCCTTAGGTTCAGATATCGTTTCAGTCACTGGTTTGGGCGCAGGTTTTGCCTCGCCACCTAACGCAAGGGTTATTCCAGCGGTTGCTCTGGGATTATGGCGGGTCTCGTGGAAAAGCTCAGTAACCATATAATCGCCCATATCGACTCTGAATGCGACATGGTCACTTGCCCAGTATTTCGCCCCTATGCCGACATTAAAAGCGGCCAGGTCCCTGTTCGACGTCGATGAGCTGTAGTGGGCCCCTCCGAAACCTGCAAGTACAAAGGGGTTGAACTTACCATCGGGCAAAAAGGTATAGACGGCGTCTATATGATAAAAGGTTACGTCCACTCTATTCATTGGACTTATGAACCGTCCTTCCCTGGGACTGGTTATTGACATGTCGGCAACGTGACTGTCCATAAATTCCACGGTGCCTTCAACACCAAAATACTTCGTGAAATTGTAGCCAAACCGTCCGCCAAATTCGGGTCGGTTTTCCAGATTCTGACTGTGTTCGAATAAAGTGTACCCTCCGAACGGTTCCAATTCAAAGGATCCTTCCTTTATCTCGGAGCGGGCAGTCAAGGGAAGGAGAAAAACAAAGACAACTGCCATAAGCGCTGCACGATACATTGTTTTCATTATACGTCCTCCTTTAGTAAAAGTCCGGAATATATTTTCATAGCTGAAATACCTCCAAAAATGGCTTTTTTTAATTATCGTCAAAAATAACAAAAACTATAGGCAGGCGAATCGGCCCGCCAATCTTGAATCATAAGTGATTCAGATGATTCAAGAGCTTCCCGGACAGACACTTAAGATATTTGTCTGTTAATGATAGACTACATAAATTATATAAATGAAAAAGACGATGTCAAGTTTATAGAAACCACTTGTGTATAGAAACCACTTTCTAAGGCTCTTCATAAACATCATTAACAAAACGGCAATTTGCCTCCCCGGGCGGGAATATCTTATCGACTTTAAACCATTTATCTCCTGCCATAGTCTGTATTTTCAATAGCGGCCTCCTAATCTCTATTACCATTCCGCAATGCGTGTTATCACCTGCTTTAAGTTTTGCTCTGAAATCCTGATTTCTTTTTTTAGCTTTCAACTCCCGATGCTTCTGTTCCGCTATCCCTGCCTTTACTGATAAATCAGTTGCTTTAGGCACAAGGTTGCCGGGATCGTCGTTTTCATATGCTACAATAAATACAGCATAATCGTTCATTGATTTTGCTTTTTTAAATGCTGCACGGTATTTGCGCAACCACTCCTTGTTTTCCTTGTTGCTCATATGTACGGGGTGAACACGGAAGGCACTTACAATTTGTTTCAACTCGTTTTCAAAGCCGTCTCTGGTTGCGTTTACCAGTTTATTGTAATTGTCTGAAGCTTTATTGTTGTGTCCCAGTTTTGCAAGTAAAAGCCATTTCCCGGCCCTTTTGTCATCCCTCTCTTTCCAATAATAAACGCCGAGATTGTTTTGGGCCTCGGCATTTCCCTGCTCAGCTGCGAGTTTATACCATCTAATTGCCTCTTTGTAGTCCTGGGCTACGCCTTGGCCCCTGTAATACATAAAGCCGAGATCGTCTTGAGCCTGGGCAAAGCCCTGCTCAGCTGCGAGTTTAAACCATCTGACCGCCTCTTTGTAGTCCTGGGCTACGCCCAGGCCATCCACATATCTGCTGCCGAGGTTGTCTTGAGCCTGGGCAAAGCCCTGCTCAGCCGCGAGTTTAAACCATCTGACTGCCTCTTTGTAGTCCTGGGCCACGCCTTCGCCATTCTCATACAGAAGGCCGAGATTGTTTTGAGCCTCGGCATTTCCCTCAACAGCCAGCTTATACAATCTAATTGCCTCTATTAAAGACGATTCATAGGAAGTTTTAAAATTAACTTTTTTATGAGCGGATATTCCGTCCTCAACGTCTCCTGCATAGGTTGGCCTATTCATATAAAAAATGAAGAAGAGGCAGGCAAACAAAGCCATTAATCTTGAGCACATGAGATATTCTCCCTGATTAGTCATTGAAGCTGCTATCCGCCGGCTGCTCCTCTTTCTATCGTTATGAGTAGTATTATACATATTCTCTCTTAGCAGATTGTCATCCTTGATAGTTTGAGCCAATGAATATATTGTTGAAATTGTCAGGCAAGAAAATCCTTTACAGAAAGTCATTATACAGTTGGACATACGATCAATATTTTGATAAATAACAAAATATGAAGTAGAAATAAAAATGCCTGATATATCAGGAGTCTCCTGATATATCAGAAGGGGGTGACTTTCGCAGTATCATTCAGCCATCGTGGTATTCGCTAAAATATCAGTATTTTCAACATCATAGAAACTTCTGTCCTGTCAACAACAGTCCTGGCATGCAATCTGCTATTCATTGCAATAAAAGGGTCTTTTTAAATTATATTGGTTATTCTGTGCGGTTCGAGCAACACGGAACGCTTAAGTGGTCTTTAAGCCTGTTGCAGCAATGGTAAGGAGGTATCACCATGTCTGATAAAGCTGTCGAGCCTGACGTTCTTTCCCCTGTTGCCGATACGGGGGAAATCATCTCTGAGGTCCGCCGGGAAGCAGCCCTGCTCAAGACAGGGGCGCTGCAGAATGCCATTTTCAACAGCGCCAACTTCTCGAGTATAGCGACCGACGAGAAGGGCGTCATACAGATATTCAACGTCGGGGCCGAGCGGATGCTGGGCTACACGGCTGCCGAAGTGATGAACAAGATCACGCCGGCCGATATCTCCGACCCGCAGGAATTGATAGCGCGGGCCAAGTCGTTGAGCGTCGAGCTTGGGACCCCGATTACTCCCGGGTTCGAGGCCCTGGTATTCAAGGCCTCGCGCGGCATCGAGGACATTTACGAGCT
>JBEKJD010000221.1:0-5291 GCA_050011415.1 Dissulfurispiraceae bacterium
CCTCCTCATTCCGGCATCATTCACGAGAAGGACACCCACTTCAAGGTGCTTTAAAACCTGCCTGTCTGAAAGGAGAGCATGATACCCTTTACGAGCCAAATGGGTGAGCGCTCTCCTGAGCACCTTCTCGATCGTCCGATGGTTTGCCTTGATCAGCCTTTGGTTGTTCTTTATTGCTATTACCATTTCCCTGAGTTACGGCTCCGGTAGCGTCCTTGTCAACGGCAGTCCTGGCTGATGCCGTTTCGGACAGACCCTTTTGCTGCACGCCTTTCATTGCAACCTCCGGATATTCTATTCTCCTGTGGAATATACTTGTGAGAATGTAAGTAAACCGTTTTTTTATTTCGGAGATGTCCTTCAGTGTGAGTTCGCACTCATCGATCTGACCGTCGAGGAATATATGATTGATAATCTTATCCACCAGTGCTGAAATCCTTGCCGGCGTAGGTTCATCAAGCGCGCGAGAGGCCGCTTCTACAGCATCCGCCATCATTACAATAGCTGCCACCCTCGTCTGCGGCTTGGGACCGGGATACCGGTAATCTTCCTGCAGCGGCAGTACGTCTTTTGTCTGTTCAAGGGCTTTTTGATAAAAAAAGGTTATCAGGCTTGTCCCATGATGCTGTTGAATAATATCTACAACCTGTTTTGGCAGCTTGTATTGGCGGGCAAACTCCACCCCTTCTTTAACATGAGATATGAGAATCATGCTGCTCATATGGGGTGTGAGTTTTTCATGCCTGTTAGCGCTATTGGTCTGGTTCTCGACAAAATATTCGGGCATGCGTATCTTTCCGATATCATGATAGCACGCGGTGACCCTTGCAAGCAGCGGATTGGCTCCCACCGCCTCCGCCGCTGTCTCGGCAAGATTTCCCACAATAATGCTGTGGTGGTAAGTGCCCGGCGCTGCGATCATGAGATTGTGCATCAAAGGCTGCTCGAGGTCCATCAGCTCAATCAGGCTGATATCGGTAGTAACCGTGAATACATATTCGATTACGGGAAGAAGGAGAGAGACCAGAGCAGAGACCATTATGCCGGACATTGCGGCAAACAAAAAAGTATGCGGCGCCATGGCAGCAAAGAGGTTGCCCTGAAACAGCAGCAGAACGCCCGCAGTAAAAACATTGACGGAGCTCACATACAGGCCTCCCTTTAGAAGGGAGGAACGCTTTTTACACCTGATGACGCTGAATGCCGCTGTCAGGCTTCCGATGAATGCGTACACTGTATACAACGGATTATTGAGCCAAATCCCGGTCAAAATACTGATGACAAAGGAGAAAATAATCGCCGTATGAAAGTCAAATATGAGTGTGACAAGCATGGCCCCCATAGGAATGGGGATGCCATACAAAAAAGCCCCGCTGCCGAGCAGGAAAAGTCCCCTGTGGAGCCCGGAAAGCAAATACTCGAATATGCGGCCGACCATTAGTGTGCCGGCAACAAGCAGCCCCAGCAGAAACAGCATCTTGTGGTCATTGAGGTAAACCGGCTTGTAGCGCTTTATATCACGGTAAAATATAAGAAGTATGATAGCGGCTATAAAGAAGCTCCCTATGAAGCGATCGATCCCGATACGCTCCTGGATCAGGATGGCACATAGCACGCTCAATCCCAGCAGGACATAGATCCTGGAGAGTTCAGCCTTATGCTTCTGCCCGTATTCTCTGAGGAATTCCATCGCAGTCCGCTTTTTTTTGGCCGGACTGCTTTTAGCCGTTCCGTTTCTCATATTTTTCGTAGGCCCTGACGATTTCCTGGACGAGCCGGTGCCGAACAACATCCCGCTCAGAAAAATGAATGATCTTTATATCCTCAATGTTTTTAAGTATTCTGATGGCCTCCACAAGTCCGGATGTCTTGTCCTGAGGCAGGTCAATCTGCGTGATATCTCCGGTTACCACTGTCTTTGAGCCGAAACCGAGTCTGGTCAGATACATCTTCATCTGCTCAGGGGTAGTATTCTGGGCCTCGTCGAGTATGACAAAAGAGTCATTCAACGTTCGGCCTCTCATAAAAGCAAGCGGCGCAATTTCTATAATACCCCTCTCGATCAGCTTCGACGACTTTTCAATTTCCATCATATCAAACAGCGCATCGTAAAGAGGCCTCAAATAGGGGCTGACCTTTTCAGCTATGTCACCCGGGAGAAATCCGAGTTTTTCTCCGGCTTCCACTGCAGGCCTGACCAGCACTATCCTCGAAACCTGTTTGGTCAGGAATGAATTGATAGCCATGGCCATTGCAAGATACGTCTTGCCTGTGCCGGCAGGACCTACTCCGAATGTAATATCGTACATGCGTATTGCATTGATATACAGACGCTGGGTTTCTGTCTTGGGTATAATAAACTTTCTCTTCGATGATACAGGGATATTATTCGAGAAAAGCTCCTTGACAGAAATATCTTCACCCTCGCATATCGATTTCAGGGCATAGCTTATATCTTCAGGTTTAAGGGCATAGCCGTTCCTGTTGACAGCTCTGAGTTCGTCGATTAATCGTCCGGCCATCTCTATTTCTCTGTCTTCACCCTTGATAATCAGTTGGGTTCCTCTTACGCTGATTTCAACACTCAGAGAATCCTCGATTAGTTTCAGCGTTTTGTCAATTCCGCCATGCAGGAAAGGATACTCCTTTACCTCGTCAAGTTCCAGTGTTATAGTTCTCGTGACGGTCTCCACTATACCATCCCCGCCCTTTGAGTTGGAGGGATGATTGAGGGTATAACTTCGGATTCGTATAAATAAGCAGGAAAATTTCGATCACAGGGCTGAAAATTCATTGCGGAACGCCTATGGCGCTGCGGTTACAAAATTCTGTAATCCCGTTTTCTTCAGCAGCTCTGCCGCGCTTTTTTCTGCAACTTTTTTGTTCTTAAAGCTCCCTATCCTTACTTTGAAATAAGTATTGCTGCCGTTTGCGTTAACAATATAAGGCTTATAGCCGCTTGCCTTCAGCTTCTGAAACAGCTGCTCCGCCCCCTCTTTATTTGGAAAAGCTCCCATTTGCACACTGAACGGCTTCACTGATGAATCAGTGCTCTTTGCCTTCTTCTTTGCCTTCGCGCCGGCATGCCTGCCGGTTTTGGCAGAAGCGCTTCCACTCTGGCCCGCCGAGGCGGGCTGGTCAGATTGAACTGAGGCATCGGCCGTCACCTGATTTGCAGGCGAGGGAGCAGTACTGGTTTCACTGTTATGAAGTTTGGAGTTTGGGCCCTTGGACGTGTTTTGGGTAGCCGGGGGCTCTGCCTCCACCTGTGACTGCGACTTTGGCTTTGTCTTTTCCGCTGCTTTATCCGTTGCCTTTTCCGTCACCTGTTCCGCTACCTGTTCCGGAGCATTTTGAGCAGAGGCTTCTTTTACCGGCTCAGACAGCTTTGCCGGAGGAGACTGTGCAGAGGTTGGTTTTTTCGCAACATCTTTTAAAGGAAGGTCTATAATCCGATTCTCGTCCAGAGGCATCCCTTCCGGCGTTTTGGTACTCTGAACAACTTGCTTCTCCTGATCAGACGAGCCGCTGCCTCTAAAGCCAAAAAAGTATCCTATGCCGAAACTTGCAATGGTGATGAGAAAAGCGCCGATAACCACAGTATTCCTGCCCAGCAGTAGAATTGACGACCTTTCAGACACTCCGCCTCTCATAAAATTAGCATAGCATCACCATAAGAGAAAAATCTATAATCCATGGCAACGGCCTCCTTGTAAGCCTTGGATATTTTACCAAAACCGGACAATGCCGATACAAGCATCAGCGGTGTTGAGCGCGGCAAATGAAAATTGGTGAGAAGGCAGTCTACCGCCCTGAAGCTGTAACCAGGATGAATAAAAATATCAGTGAGTCCTTTTATTTTGGGCGGCTGCCCGCTCGCATCAGGCAACTCATTGTAAACCGAGTACTTTCCACTTGCAACGCCTTCCAATGTCCTGGTTGTTGTTGTCCCCACCGCAACAAGCTTTCTGCCGCTCTTCTTTACATGCTGCATCTCCTGTATTATGGCTTGATCCATTTCAAAATATTCCGCATCCATCCGGTGGTCTTCCAAAGTTTCCGCCCTTACAGGCTTAAATGTGCCGGTTCCAATGTGAAGCGTCAAAAACCTGACTGATACTCCTTTATCCTGTATTTTACGTATAAGACCCTCAGTAAAATGAAGTCCCGCAGTTGGCGCAGCTATTGAGCCCTGTCGCCCGGCATAGACAGTCTGGTAGCGTTCCTTGTCCGCATCTTCAGGCATGCGCTTAATATAAGGCGGCAGCGGCATATATCCATATTTCCAGAGCAGATCGTTCAGTCTCGTTGCAGCGCTTTCCGGAATCCGCAGATATCTCTTTCTTTGGCTCCCGTTACCGGAATCATGAGTCTCTATTTCTGCGTTAATGCAATCAAAAATGGTTACCGGACCATCAACATTTCCCGTGCACAATATCTCCCATGTTTCTTTGCCGGCCTTTTCCCTGACCAATAGCATATCGACTGTGCGTCCTCCCATCCTCTTGCCAATAATACGCGCTGGAAATACTTTAGTATCATTCATAAGCATTAAGTCGCCTTCTTCAAGGTAGTCTATAATATTAAAAAAGCGCTTATGCTCAACAGACCCATCTCTGTGAAGTATCAGCAAACGTGAATAATCTCTCTTTTCAGAAGGTCGTGAGGCAATCAATTCCTGAGGCAAATCAAAATTGAAATCAGCGGTCCTCATAAATATCAATAGTGGTACCCGGATAAAACCTGGAAAGTATCTCCTTGTAGCTTTTTCCCTCTTTTGCCATTTCGAGAGCTGCCCACTGGCTCATACCGACACCATGGCCATAGCCTTTCCCGTCAAAGACATAAACATCTCCGTCTTTGGCAATATCTGTAATCATTGTGCTTGGGAGTTCATCCCAACCAATATTCCTTCTGAAATCATTACCGGCAACTTCCACTTCACCGGTTTCAGTTACAAGTTTAAAAACCTTGACCCGGTTCGAAGCCGTATATGAGTCAATTTCAATACCCTTCAGGCCGGAAATATCCATTGCCTTCTCTATCGCTGCGGCAGGGATCCTCTTTTCCCACATGAAGTAAGGAGACAGTTTACAACGTGTCTCGACTGATTTTAAATAGGGGTAGCTTTTCCCGAAAACCTCAACCGGATCCTCGGTCATGCCCACGCTCGTCGAATGATAGAATGCAGCGATAGGGCTTCCCTCGTACATAAGCACTTCTCCTCTTGTTTGATCCACAGCTTTCACTATACTCGCCGGGATGCTGCTCCCCCTGTATGCCTGGTGCAG
>JBEKJD010000222.1:0-5246 GCA_050011415.1 Dissulfurispiraceae bacterium
AAAATGTTTCTTCAGCGAATACCGATGAGCAAGAAAGTGCGAGGGAAACAATGCGGGAAGAAAGCCATCTCTTGGCAGATGCTCTGATAAATGATCTTGGAAACGCTTCTGTGAAGGGCACAAGGGGGTAAGAAAAATAATATGAGTGGCAATAATTCTTTATTAATTGATCTTATCAATTCGCTTGCCAGCTTTAAGGCTAAAGAAGCAGGTTTCTTCGGAAAAGCAAAACTTGATACCGAGGATATAGGAGTGTTCGGAGCGGCTATATCAGATGTTCAAGAAACTTCTGCCCGATATTTAGCAAAAGAAATTAACAGAGAAGAAGCAAAAGAAGAGTTACAAGATACTATTTCGGCAGCAGTCAAAACATTCTTGCATGGTATTGCAGACAAAGCACTCACCCCAGTTGCTGAATTTTTTAAGGAGAAGTGGCCAGCTTTCAGTGTAGCTATTGAAGGCGCTAAGGAATTCGTTAAACAAAATGCTGTTGACTTTGTCGTTGATACGGTTAAAGAAGGCGTAGGCAAGGTGATCAATGTTATAAGAGAAAAATTACGGCTCAGAAGTTAACTTTTTCTGTGGAGGTGTCAATATGATTGCAGTAAAACCTAGTCAGCGAATGTGTGCTACCTGTGCTTCATGGTTTGGTGGTAAAAGGGTATTTGATAAAGGCCAGGTTAAATTCGACGCCAGCCCACAAAGTACAGGGCAATGTACTCATCCGGTATCCGGAAAGAAAGGGCAACAAGTTAAGTCGCAATATGGATGCAGCAGATGGACTCAAGCATTTTCCTAACCCACTGGAGCGGCTATTCATTGATGTAGTGTTCTTTCAGAAGGAGGACGATATGAAAAGAAAGAAACTATTCATAGGCATTCTTTTTATCTTCCTTTTCATTTATGTATCGTGTTCCTATGCTTACAATGAGATAAATGTCGTTGGCCAAGGATTGACAGAACAGGACGCTCTGCAGGACGCTTTTAAGAAAGCTGTCGAAATGACTACCAGCACTTTTATCTTTTCTGAATCAGAGGCACGCAACTATGTCATCGTAAAAAATAAAATAGTTAAGGCCAACTCCGGATATGTTAAAGGATACGAGATCAGCCGAAAACAGGAACAAGAAGGATTAGTTATCCTCGATATAAAAGTAAAGGTTGACTACGAAGCAGTTCAGTCTTTTATGCACAGCAACGATGTCAAAGCCATTTCATACGAAAGTATGTTGCACGATATCGAGATTATTAAATTCAGACAGAGTCGACTAAAAGCGTTAGAAGATGCATTAAACTTTTTTAAGACTATACCCTTGAAGGATATGTATTCAGTTGACTTCTACGGTTTTGAAATAAAACATATTGGTCTTAAAGAAGTTGATGTTAAACTTAATATACGCTTCCAACCTAACGTATTTTACTTGGAAGCGTATCATAAATTACTGGCATTAATTGATAATGACAGTGTCAACAATGAAGACAAGGACAACATAAAAATATGTACAGACTTTAATGCTTCAGGGAAAGGCATTAAACGGTTGGTACATACGGACTTGTTTGATTACTTAACATTTGGTAGGAAGATAAAATATAGCATACCTAGCATAGACATAGAGGGGTATGCTTATGCCGTTGAAAATATATTTTTTAACGATCTGGTACAGCGTTGGTTGCCGGAAGATGAGGGTGGCATAAGGTGGTTAGAACCTTTAAGTCAACCTTACGCAAACTGCCAACTGGAAGGTGCGTTCGCTGCGAACGCGGCAGTCTATGAACTCGGTTTGAAACTTAGTCCGGAACAGATCAAAAATCTAAACGGACTAAAAGTTTTTATTATTAACGAAAAAGGACGCCTACCAAAAGTAAAAAGAACACACAGAAAGGAGACAGAAACATGAAAACGATAAATAACATGAAATTTATATTACTGTTACTTTTGGTGGTTCCGTATTGTGCTTTTGCTGGTGAACATGTTCAGGGGCATGCTTGCTACACTTATGGCGATAATGAGAGTCGAGTAGCTGCGAAACAGACAGTTGTGGAACTCGCAAAAAGGAATGCAATCGAAAGCTACTTAACATACATACAATCTTCGAGTTTGGTTACAAACGGTGAGTTGACGAAGGATACAGTTGCATCGTTGTCAGCAGCAACTGCATTAAAAAATATGAAGATAATAGATGATCAGGAAAAAGGCAGAGAACTTTGCGTCACAATAGAGGGAATGGTTGAACCATCTGATATTAAAGAACTGATCGCAGCAAAACAATCTGAAACAGAGAAGATGGAGAGAGTCGATAAATTTGGTGCAAATATAGACTGGGTTAAAAACGTAGTTACGGTCAAAGGGACTGGTGCAGCTAATACTGATTTACCTAGAGCGCTATGGAAGAAAAGTGCTGAGGATGCGGCTATAATGGATGCACAGGCTAAACTGCTCGAAATGGTACAGGGGTTAAAAATGTATTCAAAAACTTTTTTAAGCAAATACCGAGTTCAATCGGACGAAAAAATTAAAGAAATCGCAGGAATGCTACAATTTGCCACACAAGTTGGCAGGACTGTATTCACTGAAGAAGACACCGGTCTTTTGGCTGAAGTAACAATGGAGGTAAGCATGGGTAACATTAAGTGAATCGGGCAGAAAAAGGTGGTGGTGCAAATAATATGGTATTTCCACATACAGAGAATATTAAGCAATCAAAAAATATCATCTATAAGCTAAAAGTTATAACCTACTTCGGTAGAGCGGCTGTTTATCCTATTGATATAGACGAATCATATCTCGGAATGTATTCTGCCTTGGACAAAGCTGAGACTGAAATGCTCAGGATAATTCAACACAATAATTCAACAAGAGATGATGACACGGGTGAGTCTGATGTTATTCATCATTTCGTTATTCAGGAAATAGCACTGGACGTGCCCTACGGACATTCATCTTATGATAAAAGGGTCTATGATAAAGACGGCAATTTTTATGGCGTGTGCAAACCTGATTGGGAACCGTTCAAAGGGATCAATCCGGAAGAATGCAAATTCAAAGAGAAAGACCTTGTAGAAGTCTTGGATAATGGACAGCTCCGGATCGGTATCATCACACTCCTGCCAATAACTCCTAAGATCGCGTCTAAGGCTATCCATGCTGATCAGTCTGACAATACTTATAATGTAGACTTTGGTCATGGCCATATGGAACGTGATCATTCTCATATGCCTGAGTGCGATATTTTCAGTCCCAGGTTCATGATTAGTAATGATACAAAAGACCTTCTTATACAGCAGTATGAATATCTTCACAGCGCATCAGGTAATGCTTGAACCCATAGGACACTGAACAGTTTCTTGTAGATTCTGTATGAAGGCATACTACAAGAACGATTTATAAATATGTAAAAACGCTTACGAGAGGTTGACATGATAAAAATAGAAAACGATGACCAACTCGTTGAGAATTTCCTTCGAGACATTCCTATATTCAAGGGCATACCTGAAAACGATATAAAGCCCATTGCCCGCAACGTTAAAACCTTCCGCTATAAGAAAACAGAGACTCTATTTTATCAGGGCGATGAAACTATGGAGCTTTACATTGTGCTGAATGGCAGACTCAGGGCTTCTTTATCTGATGAAAACGGTAACGAAGTAACCTTGGCAACTTTCAGCAGAGGTCAATTCTTAGGTGAGATGAGTTTGTTTGATGGCTCCCCACGATCTGCTACTGTAACGGCTGTAGAAGATTCCCAGGTAGGTATATTAAAAAGAGAGAGCTTGCTTGAGTCGATAAGACAGAACCCGATGATTGCTATCCATATATTGTCTACATTAATAAAAAGATTAAGGGAAACGGATGCTATGGTGGAGTCTATGGCGTTTTGTGCTGTCGATGAACGGCTGATAAAACTTCTTATGCAGATTGTCAAAACTGAGGGGGAAAGCGTAGGAGACGGCTTTTACAGAATCAAGAAACTCACACAGAAAGACCTCGCCTCCAGGATAGGCTCCTCAAGAGAGGCAGTATCCAAAGCCATGCAGCTTCTTTCACGCAGTAAGAAAGTCGTTGAACAACAAGGCTATTTTATAATCTCGCCTGACAATTAATGTGTCCGTAGTTGCTTGTTCTCGGGCTGGTATTTTTACTAATAATCTTTGGTAATTTTCCCTTTACTATCAATGAATAAAGTGATAAGCTTTAATCAGAATCAGTGCAGAAGTTTCGAAAAGGCAAACCACGAGCAATCGTGAGACGCAAAGCTACGGGTCCTTTTGGGATTGCCGAGCTACCGAAAACGACCTCATTCTCCATATAGCGGAGGCCGTTCTTAGGTCAACCTCTTATATGGAGGTCTACCATGAAAACAAAATCAATTTTAATTGCTATCATAAGTATTTTTATGCTTGTCAGTTCAGCATTTGCAGCAACCATATCAGAAACAACAGTTCAGCAGGTAGCACAAAATTATCTGAAGGCACATGTCGCCCAGCACGGTACATGGAATGGAACTACTTCTCCAAGTGTCGGTGATATTCAAGTGGCAACTTATAAAGGTACGCCTGTTGCTTATATCGTAAGTATCGTTCCTACCGGCAGTATGTTGATAGCGTATACGGATGACTTTAGTCCGGTTCTTTATTATTCACCGAATACTGTATTGGACGATTCAAAGGCAGATGATCTAAACGCTATCGAATCCTGGATCTTTCCGGAAATATACAACAACCTCAATATAATAAATGGAAGCGATTCAGCACATGCGATGAAGGCGATGTCTCCGTCCGCAAAGTTCAGTAGTGCTGCTGGAACAAAGATTGCGAACGCGTGGACGAAGATGAGTTCACCTACATTCGAAGTATCGACGAATGTAACAACAACGCCTACAATGCACGCGTTAGATGCAAATACGGCGACTACTTCAATTCCAGCAAACGTAGAACCTGTAGTACAAACTGTTTGGAATCAAGGATCACCCTTTAATAACAATGTACCGGCCGAACCTGTAGTATCTGCAGCATCGCTTGGCTTACCAGCTGGTTATGCTTATCCGGGTTGTACGCATGCGCCCACAGGTTGTGTTGCTACTGCAATGGCTCAGGTAATGAAATATTGGAACTGGCCAGATCAAGGTGTTGGGGGTCTTATAAATGCCCCGCAGATGGTCGTTCCGAATCTGGCGCAAGCGGCACCGATTATGGACAGAGCGGTGCCAGGTTGAGCCGTGCTGAAATAGTATCCATTCAAACAAGAT
>JBEKJD010000223.1:0-5208 GCA_050011415.1 Dissulfurispiraceae bacterium
GAAACAGCATCTGCGTCAAAAAACTTCAACGGCGACATTTTCATTACGCCCGCGGCAAGGAATATCTGGGCCCTCAGAACAGCCAGATGCCTTCCGGCCAGAATCAGCCAAATACCTTTTTTATGAAATTGGTCCTCGATAAACTTAAGTCTCTGCAAAGATATGAATTTATGAAATACCGGATGGTTTATGACCGCACTGCCGTATTTATTGCCCACAAGAAAAATAAAGAAGTCGGATATAAGCAAACCGGCATAGACAATCAGCAGGACAGGGACCGGTTTGACCACCTCTGTAGAGATAAGGAACCCGCATAGGACAAGCGTGGCGTCTTCAGGGAACGGCAGGCCCATGCCGCCGAGAATAAGAAGTGCGAACAGTCCGAAATAGGGGAATTGATCTATAATTCCCGAAACCCAGGGCAGCGTCATAGTCGAAATGACCGAAGGTGAGAAAATGAGAACTTGTGAAGATGTGAACTCTTGAAAGTTGGTCCGCTCACCTTCGCAACTTCACATCTTCTCACCTTCATGCTTTTTACAGTATCAAAGTGAATTCTTTTTCAGTTTCACCCAGCACAAAGCGTTTCCTGAGTATCTTTATTTTCAAAGGATCGCCCTTCTTTTTATACAGGAGGTGAATCTTTATATCATCTACCGTTGCAACAGGGACATCGTCGATTGAAAGAATGATATCACCCTCCTTCAACCCTGCCTTCTCTGAAATACTTCCTTCAGGGAATCCCGTGATGGCAATCCTCCCCTGTTCCTCTCTCAGTACAGCCATAATTCTGGGAGAGGTTGCGCCCTCAACCGTCCTGGGGTATATAAGATAATCAGCTATACACTTTTCAGCATCCATGTCATTAAGAATGATAGCGTAGTCGAGACCGTTTCTTCTGAACGTCCTTTTGGGAATTCCCGATCCATAGGCAAGATGTCCGTTGCCGGCAAGTATGACCACCAGGCCGTCTTTCTGAAAAACCGGGCGGCCCTTCAGAAAGTCATCGATGGATTGAGACATGGACTCGTCCCAAAGGATTTGAGACTGATAAAAAGAGTCAAAGTTCATTCCCTTTGGGCCTTCGTGATTTTGGAAGTCCTCATAAAGTCTGGCCCTGTAGTTTTCATCCGAGAAATCCATCAGCGGCGGTATTTCTTTTACCTCCTCTCCAGAAAGTGAACCAATGCCTCCCTGTGAGACCTTATGGACCGTTTCACTCTGTATGTTAAGCGCGATTACGGGGATTTTTTGTTCCCTCGCAAAAGTGAGAATGGACCTGTAAAGGTTATAATCAGCTCCCCAACGTTTAAAATATTCCGTGCCTTTCAGCATCGCGCGTTCGTCAATCGTTCCGGCTATGTATTCATCGAGCACTCTCTGAAAAGGCCTCTGAAACATCTCCATACCTATTGCCAGGGTTTTATTTTTTCGATGCAGGGTCTTTATGACCTCCAGTTGAACGGCATGGTTTGAAAAACGGTCATGGTATTCTCCCACATACACAACCTTCCTGCCGGAGACACGCGAAATAACTTCCTGCAACGATATGATGGAAGAAACATCGACAGCTATGGTCTGGTCCTTGTGCTCCATGCTCATTCCGCTTTCAGCTCCTTCGACTTCTTTAATGCTATTCCCCCCGCCTGCTTCGAGCCCAGGCCCGGAAGCGCCCGCTGATGGGGTGTCACCAGACTGAGCTGTGAAAGGGATGAAAAAAATGAGGCATGTCAAAAAAAAGCAATATCGAATCATTATGATAATTATACACTATCTGTAATTCAGACAGTAAAGGGTTGTTTTTCTGCAGGTGGTCCCTAAAAAGTCCTCAGATTTGTTGGGTTAGAGTTGAGCTCCTGAGTTGCTTAGCTCCGCTTTCCCGTGTTATTTTACTACCATGAAGAAAGAGCTTTTTGAACTTGGTTTGAAGATGTCCATCCAGATTTACTTCAAAAATTATGTGATGACCTATGTCATAGGATGTGAAACCGACGCCTATCTTATCCTGAAAATGGCCTATTTCAACGGTAAGCCCCTTGCACTTAAGGCGAAGGATTCCTGCAAAATAAGATTTATGAAGCGCGGTACTGCCTACGGTTTTGAAACAGAGGTTATTTCTACGCAGTCCTTTCCTGCTTCATTGATTTTTCTGAAATATCCAGCCGATATTAAGCAGCTGTCGATCAGGAAAGATACAAGAGTGATGGCAAAGGTCCCGGCGATGTTTGAGGTCGATGGAAACGGCACGAAAGCGAAGGCTACCATTGTGGACCTCAGTGAAAACGGCTGCGGACTGAAAATCACTCTGAAAAATGAAGTGAAAGTAATTCCGGACGGAAGTTATCATCTATCATTTGAAATATTGGGAAAGACGTTTGATTTTGAATCTCATATCAGGAGTCTTAAGATACATGAGACGGACCAGTTGCTGGGGTTGCAATTTATCAATATCGAGCAGCAGGACGGTGAGACGTTAAGATCGACGATTGAGCAGTTGCAGGAGCAGTTCTACCTATGAGAGCCGGCATCGTCGTTATCTGTGCGATCGGTGTTCTAACATCGTTCATTTCCTGCAAACCAGCCGGAAAATCACCCGGTTTCGGACACCATAAAATCCAGGTAATGACCACGCTTTTCCCCCTTTACGATATGGCCGGAAAAATCGGAGGAGACGGGGCCGAAGTGTCTTTGCTTTTGCCTCCCGGCGTGGAACCGCATTCATTTGAGCCGAGGCCAGGAGATATAGTTAAAATCAGCAATGGCGATATTTTTATTTACACCGGCAAATTTATGGAGCCGTGGGCAGAAGATATCGTTAAACACGTTGCCAACAAAAATCTGCTTGTTATAGATGCCAGCAAAGGCGTAAAAATGATTCCGGCTGTATTCCACGATGCCGACGAGCCGGCACATTCTCTTGACCCGCACATCTGGCTGGACTTTGATAACGCTAAAATAATGGCCGGGAACATAGTTAAAGCGCTCCAGGCCGTAGACAGCGCTAAAAAAGACTATTATGAGCAGAAAGCCGGCGACTACATCAGCAGGCTGACCGAACTGGATTCGGCCTATAAATCAGCTCTTGCTGACTGTAAAAGCAAAGAAATTATCTATGGCGGCCATTATGCTTTTGGCTATTTGGCCAACCGTTACGGATTAAAGTATATGGCTGCTCAGGGCATCTCTCCTGATTCCGAACCGTCAGTAGGCGATATGGCAAATTTGGTGTCGCAGATCAGGAAGGACAAGATCAAATATGTTTTTTATGAGGAACTGACCAGCCCCAAGATCGCCGAAACTCTTGCAGGCGAAACCAATGCCAAATTACTGCTCCTGAACGCTGCTCATAACTTGACGAGGGACGAGCTGGATCATGGTGTTTCCTTCTTTGATATCCTCACGCGGGACCTCGATAACCTTAAGGTCGGCCTTGAATGCCGAAAATGAGGCGCCGCTACATGCGCGAGTTGGGCGGCGCCAACCTCATCCGTCTAACAAAAAAAGTTGATTTTGAGAAGAACACATTGTTTTCGGACAAGCGGTGCCGCACTTGATTTCTCTCTCCTCTTATCGATAGAGACGAAAATCTAAGAACTCTTTTATTCTCTCAAAGTCCTTTCTATTTTCAGTAGCCACAAACGCACCAATTTTGCGCGCAGAGCAGGCTATAAGAATGTCATTCTGTATATGTGAAAGGCATCTCGCTTCAAAGCCATATTTCTTTTTCAGTCTCTGAATGATAATGCCTGTCTGCCTCCAGACTCTGCTATCAGGAACCACAAACCTTCCGATGCTTTGAAAAGTGTGGTACAGCTTATCGAGAAGCTTTACAGATTGGCTGTCATGAGCACCAGCATAGAGTTCCAAAATGACAACCGAGCTCATATATAATAACGGTGTAGCAGTCTCATCTGACAATACGGGCCGAGCGATTCCCTGATTAATAAATGGAATATACACAGAGGTATCGCAGATAACCTTAAACGGATACTCTGCCAAAAACATCCTCTATTTTGCCCTTGCCCTTTACCGTTGCAAGCGCTTTCTGAATTTTCTCGTTAGCGATTATCATATCGAGGGCTCTGTTGATAGCCTCGGTGTCGGTTGAAGCACGAGTAATCTTTCGAACCATAGTGATTTTATCAGGGTCGAGAAGAAACTGTTTGCGCACTTTTGTAGTTGTCTGCATTATTATTCACCTCCATGTGTATAATATACATTACCATACACATCATGCAAGACCTTTGATTTTCTGAAATTGCGTCTTTCCGCTATTTCTGCGTAAAAGCGCCGAGCCGGAGCTGGCATCACTTGCTCTCTAAACTGCGCAAAAAACATTCTACCCAAAAAATGAACCTTCTACTCGTACTAAACGCTGCGGCAAGCTCTCCGATTGTGTCTGTTTCCGTTCCTACTGATCACTTCCAGAAGATGATATCTGCCGGTCAGTTCTTCCTAAAGGTGAGCGGCACTCCACATCAGTGGATCAGGGAATCACTATTCAATCCCGAAACTTCACTTTTTTCATGAATTCTGTCCAGATGGGCAGGGCTGCTTCGGAGCCTGTCTGTTCTATCCCAAGGGTGGTATGGTCGTCCCTGCCCACCCATACTCCCACTGCAAGATGCTCATCAAACCCTACGAACCATGCGTCCGAATAATCGTTGGTCGTGCCGGTTTTTCCATAAACGCGCCGACCTACCGCTCTTGCCATGCCGGCGATCCCCTGCTCTATCGGGCCACGCAGAAGCAGCCTCATCTTGTCGACAATCTCCGGAGGTAAAATCTCCCGACCAGAAAGCAAATGCCTTTCCACTTCTTTTCCATTCTTCTCACGTACCAGAGTATAGGCAACGGGCTCCACCTTTTTGCCGGTGGCAAAAACTATGTAGGCGGCGGTCATATCAAGAAGAGTCGTTTCAAAGGAGCCGAGTGCCATTGACAGGTGTGCTTTCCGGTTAATGTGTATCCCGCATTTCTCCGCCATTTCCCTTACGTTGTCAATCCCGACCTTCTGCGCAAGCCTCACGGTGGCAGAATTAAGGGAGAGCGCCAATGCGGTCTTAAGCGGGACATACCCGTAGTATTTATCTTCCGAATTTCTCGGAGACCATAAGCGGTCGTTGTCCGGGTCCTGGATGTGAATCGGCTCATCAAGAATGAGGTCATTGGAAGACATGCCTTTCTGTAGGGCCACGGCATACACGA
>JBEKJD010000224.1:0-5193 GCA_050011415.1 Dissulfurispiraceae bacterium
GCATCACGGTCCTTGTTGAAGAAACTCCCATAAGCTCCGCCGTATCACGGTCAACAGAGACGGCCTCGAAGGCCTTGCCGAGAAGGGTCCGGCGCTTGAACATCTCGATCAGCCCCATTATCGCAAAGACGCCGACTGCAACGGATATCTCCAGCGGCGTCACGCTGATTCCGAAAACCTGTATGGCATCAGAAGAGATCGGGGTCGGGAACGGGTGGTCGTCCCGTCCCCATATGTTCTCTGCGGCTGAGAAAAAGAACAACCCCAGAATTATAGTCAGTAGGATCCAGCCCTCGTTTTTTTGCTCCAGCGCAAGACGCACTGCGGCCCGTTCCACGAACAGTCCCAGGAGCACACCGAAAAGCAGACCCCCGATAATAACGAGCCAGTATGGAAGTCCAAGATTGGCAAGGGTAAGGGTGATGAATGAAGAAACCATCACCAGTTCGCCCTGGCCGAAGTTGATGCTCTTGCTCGTCGAATAAGTCAGCTGGAACCCATATGCGACAAGAGCATAGACAAGGCCCATAAAGGCACCGCTGACAACCAACTGGGGGACAACAGACGCTGTCATGCCATCCTGCAAATGATATCGGCAATAGCCCTCTGCATCTTACTTGCTCTTCAGTGTCTCTGCGCCCTTCTTAAGCCTCTGCCTGTCAGCATCGTTTGCAAAGACAACACGACCGTCTTTCACCATTCCCATGACGGTCTGGGCGCGCCGGAAAGCCTCGTGAGTGTCCTCGTTGGCAGGGTCCCACTTGCTGAAGGGTTTTTTCCAGACTGCGATCACCCCCGTAACAGGAGCGCGCAAGTCTTCGAGGGCCTCCTTGATCTTGTGAGTGTCGGTGCTCTGGGCCTGTTTGACCGCTGCCGCAAAGATATAGACCGCGTCATAGCCTTGCGCTGCCGAAACAGGAGAAGGTATCCGGGTCACATTATATGCCTTGTGGTATGCCTCAATAAATTTTCTGGCGAGCGGAGTAATAGGTTCTTCGATAAAAGTCTGGGGCATTAAAGTGCCGTTCCCGTTCTTGCCGGCGTTGTCGATGAAGTTGGACATAGAAAGAGGCCACCCTCCTATCAGAGGTTCCTTCATCCCGAGCTTTGCCATGTCATTTGCAACTGCCGCCAGTTCGGGACCAATACCCCATATAAGGATAGCCTGCGCACCGCCTGCCCTGGCCCGTATAAGCTGGGCGGTCATGTCCTTGTCGCCGATGTTAAACGTATCACTCGCAACAACCTGGAGTTTGTTCCCTTGCGCCTTGATCTGTGACAACAGGTCCTGGTGTCCGGAGACGCCGTAGTTTGTAGAATCATTTAAAAGAGCCACCTTTGTGAATTTCCTATTGATGGCCTCTTCCACTACCATTGCTGACTGAATGCCGTCATGTGCGGCAAACCGGAATATGGACAAGTCTTTCACACCGGCCTTACTCCACTGCGTCATTGAGGAGGAACCGGCGGCAGGGGTAATGATTTTTGTGATACCCTTTTCCTGCAAATATCTGTCGCCTGCCATGACAACGCCTGTATTTACAGAGCCTATAACACCGGAAAGGTCGCTCATGGAAGCGAGTTCCTCGGAAATCAGGGCGCCGCGCTCGTTTTTGGCCTCGTCGTCCCGTTCAATAACCTCGAACTTCATCTTTTGGTTGCCCACCTGAACTCCACCGGCGGCATTTATCTCGGCTATAGCCAGTTTGGCGCCGTCACGCATGGATGCTCCCATCGGCGCTGAACCTCCGCTAAAAGGGCCTGTAATGGCTATCTTGATCGTGTTTCCCGCAAATGCCTGAACTGCAAAAAATACCACCAGAGCTGTTGTCACAAGAAGTTTTTTCATGTCCCTGCCTCCATCCTGCTATTATTTATACCGGAATAGAACTACTGTAGCAAAATCCATAACACAATTCAACATAGCAGCGTGTCTGCCAGGGCAGCGAACTCCTCTATTGAAAGAGTTTCCGCCCTTCTGCCCGGATCGATTCCGGCAGCAATAAGTTTCTCCCTGCTGTTGGGAGAGAGCGGCTTCAGGGCGTTTGAAAGGGTCTTTCGGCGCTGTCCAAAGGCGGTCCTTATAACAGTGAAAAAAAAGTTTTCGTCCTTTACCGCGACCATAGGCGTAGAGCGCATGGTCATATGGACCACGGCGGAGTCGACTTTTGGCATGGGTCTGAAAGCCTCCCTGGGGATAATGAATACCATTTTGGCGTCTGCATAATATTGGACAGCCAGCGACAAAACTCCGTAGGTTTTTGTGCCCGGGGAGGCGACGATTCTCTCCGCCACTTCTCTCTGTATTGTCAGCGTCATTGAAATGAGCCGCCTGCCTGCCCCGATGAGTCTGAAAATTATGGGAGTAGTGATGTAATAAGGAATGTTGGCCACCACCTTGAAGGACTCCAGCGTCTCATACGCATATGTGAGGGCATCGCCGTGTACAAGCACGATATTATCTGAACATCGGAATTTTTCCTGCAGTTTGATGAACAGATCATTATCGAGTTCTATTGCGATCACCTTGCCGGCATTTTTTGCCAGGAGTGCCGTAAGGTTGCCGTGGCCGGGCCCTATCTCGACGACAGTATCGCCGCCGGTAACACAGGAGGCTTCAACAAGCCTCCCAAGTATCGCTGGGTCAAAGAGAAAATTTTGTCCGAGATGTTTTTTAGCCATATAAACACAGGTGATGGGTCATAGGTTATAGGTCATAAAAAAAATCAAATACTTGTCGCCTATAACCCATTACCTATAACCTATGACCTTTCTTTTTAGAACTTAATGAAATGCCTGAACATCTTGATATATGACGTGAGGATGCCGCTCCTGCCCTGTTTTTTATTGAGCCACAACTTTATCGCAAGTTCCTGCACATCGGGCCTCTTATGGAGCAAAACCCATTTTTCTATGTTTTCGTTGTCCCTGAAAAGATGCTGTTTGATTGTGCGCATGAGGAGAAATCTTGTGCGGAACCTGCTGTTCCAGAGTTTTTCATAGAAGTCCGGTTTGCCGTCTATGAGGGCCCGTGCGGCAAATTCACCGGATTTCATGGCATAGTATATTCCTTCATACAGCACAGGCATCACCATGCCTGCCGCATCTCCGGCGAAGAGGATATTGCCCCTGTTGAACAGTGTCCCGCTCCATTCCGGCATTTTGAAAGCCCTGGTCTTGCCTAATAGTTCTTGTTCTTTCAGTTCGGCGAGCGGGGTGTTGAATCTCCTTCTGGCAAAGATGTCGAGAAAAGCGGTAAGATCCCTGGGTGAGGTACTGCCGGTGCCGATCGACGCGTAACCCTCGGATGGGAAAACCCAGGAGTAGAAGTTGGATGCATGCTCTGTCCCGAACCAGAATTCACAGGTATCGAGACCTGAGGATTTCATGAGGGCGCTGACTGTATTAATGGCCCGCGGCCTCGGCACCTGCAGAGACGAAGCGACTCTTGAAGTTATGCCGTCTGCTGCGATGACATAGTCTGATTTTATGCGCACTTCCTCGCGTGTCGGTTTTCCGGTCAGGACCGAAGTGATGGTTTTGCCTGTCTCCTCGAACCTGCTGAACATGCCCTCAATTATTGAAGCGCCCTGCGATATTGCCATTTGCCTTAATTGCGCATCGAACGCCCCTCTTTCAGTGATGCAGAGGCATCCCCCGTTGAGTTCGACATTGATCATTTCTCCGGACGGAGAAATGATCTTGATCTTGTTAATTTTCTTCTTAACGGTGTTTTCAGGTATGGACAACTCGTCGAATGCTGTAGACGGGATGCCGCCGCCGCATGGTTTTGCATAGGAGAGGTCACGTTCAACAAGCGTGGTCTCGATCTTATTCCCCGCCAGTATTCGTGCAGCCGTTGCTCCGGCGGGACCGCCGCCTATAATAAGGACATTAGTGCGTATCATAAAATTACAGGTTATAGGCTATAGACTATAGGTAATGGGAAGCCTTTGATCAGAAAAAAATCCTATCACCTATGACCCATCACCTATTACCTATCCTTAATTTTTCTACCCCCTTACAGTCAACACGGGGCATGGAGCATAACGCACCACCTTCTCTGCGGTACTCCCGAATAAAAAGCGGTCCAGTCCCTTTCTGCCGTGAGTTGCAATGACAATAAGGTCGATATTTTTTTCCTCGGCAAATTTCAGTATCCCTTCATGTGGAATTCCGCGCAGGACCGTATATTCCACATCTTTGCAATCCTTCAGTTCCTCACAGGCGAATCTCTCAAGCTCCTTCTGAGCGCTTTTCTCCAGGTCCCTGTACATCTGATCAAAGGAAATATGAGGCACATAGAGCCCTGATGCTGTTGCAACGTCATAGATTATGTGGAGCATATAGAGTTTGGCGCCGCAAGCTTTTACTATTTCCAAAGCGTGCGGCAGGGCATTTAAGGCCCCTTCAGAAAAATCGGTAGGGAAAAGAATCCGTTTGGGCTGCATGATAATAATCCTCCTTTTATTAATTACGAATTATGAATTAATAATTAAGAATTAATGAGAATAATCTTTTTTCCACAATTCTTGATTCCTAATTCGTAATTCTTAATTCTTAAGATATATCAACCGTAGTCCCTCAAATGTCATGTTGGGGCTATGAATAAAAGATCTGTTGATAAAAGGTGATACTAATGGTGCGTTCCCACCTGTAAGGACTAATTGTAACTTAAATTTAAGCTCTTTCTCCATCATTATTGTGAGTTTTTCCACCGCACCGGCTGTTCCGTAAATTATGCCTGACATAATGGATGAGGCAGTATCTTTTCCAAGGGCCTTTTCAAGTGCCCCGGATGAGACAAGCGGCAATTTTGCAGTTCCGGAGTGCAGCGCTTTTAGCATCAGAGCGACGCCCGGCAAAATGGCGCCCCCCAAAAGGGTCCATCGCGTACCTATAACCGTGACTGTGGTTGCCGTACCGAAGTCTACAACCGCTGTCGGCCGCCCCTTAGTATAATTGGCCCCTGCAACGGCATTGGCAATTCTGTCGGCGCCCATTCTGAAAGGTTCTTCCACAGAAAAAGTGAGTCCGCAGTTTAATGCGGCATTGACATATAGGGGACGGCTTTCACAGAAACATGCCAGGGCGGTGTTTATTACGGTGTTTCGGGCCGGGACCACTGAAGCAACAATCGCGGAAATAGACCGGGGCATATTCTCAGCAGGTGTCTTTTTTATCATTTGAGCC
>JBEKJD010000225.1:0-5187 GCA_050011415.1 Dissulfurispiraceae bacterium
GACCTTGATGGTTTCAAAGAATATAAGCGTATCAAGAAAATGGCCTATATTTTTAATATAGTATAGATCATAACGCAATTTTTCAATGGCGTCCTCAACTGATGCGCCATAGGGATATTTAACCTGTGCCCATCCTGTCAGTCCCGGCTTTATAAAGTGCCGCTTCGAGTAATAGGGAATTATTTGTTTAAGTTTTTCGACAAACTCAGGTCGCTCTGGACGGGGCCCAACAAAACTCATGTCACCTTTCAGGACGTTATAAAGTTGCGGAATCTCATCGATTCTGGATTTTCTAAAAAAATTACCGAGTCTGGTTATACGAGGGTCATTTTTCATCGCCCATATTGCGCCAGTCTGCTCTTCTGCATCCTGGCGCATAGTCCTAAACTTATATAATTTAAACAATTTTTCTCTATTGCCAACGCGGGTTTGCCTGAAAAACACCGGACCTGGCGAGTCCAGTTTAATAACTAAAGCAATAATAGGGAAAAGTGGCGCTGTTAGAAGTAACCCTATAGTGGACAATATAATATCAATATATCGCTTGCTCAGGTTAAAAAAGATTGTTCTGTGAAAACCACTGGAGAAAATAATCCAGCTAGGTGTTATCTGTTCCAACATCAGTTTGCCATTAACAAGTTCATAAAATGAAGGCGCGTCCATAACTTCGATACCGTTCATCTTACACCGAAGTACGTCTCTTAGGGGAAAAACCCCCCTTCTTTCGGACAACGCAACAACAATCAGGTCGGCTTGTGCCTGGAGTGTCGCCGCCATCAAGTCATCGGCGTTTCCAACAATCAAATCACGGGGAACAACGACATTCTCATCCCGTTTTTCATTCTCGATTGCACTATTACAATTGCATTGCGCGAATCCTGCCAGAGTGAAATTACGGTTATGTGACGAGCAGAACTCTCCAACCTGGCATGCCAACGGGCCGGTCCCCAATACCAAAACTTGTCGGGAAAATCGCGGGTGATTGCAACCAACCAGATAAAAGACCACATGCCAGCCAAACTGGATAAGTGTAAAAATAGCAAGTGAAATTAGTAAGATGCCGCGTCCAAGCATGACGCCTGGATATATATAATACGTTATGGAAAGTAGAAAAAATGAAGCCGTCACACCGAGCAGAGTATTAATAAATATCTCGCGCTTTCTGGTGTTTTTATCGATATCATAGGTATCCATCAGGTGCGAAGCGAACAGGATTGCCACCACATAAATGACGGCAGTAAAAAGCGCTGAAGTCTCAAACAACTTATCGGTGACTTCTGAGTAGCCAAGTCTGATCAAGGCTGCTGAATAAAGAGACAACAGAGCCAGTAGAACATCAATTATTATGAGGAAAAGCCCGCGTATACTCATTTAAGATCTCATTTTCTTAGTTCAGACAGCATGAATTTCGCTGCATTTTCATCGGAAAATTGACCAAGTGAAAGGGCTTTTTGCAAAGTTCGCACCGCATTTGGTTTATCCCCGAATTCCTTGTATGCAAGCGCTAGGTGGTAATTAACTGTTGGATTGTTTTGGAGAAGATTGACAGCCTTTTCCAAAACCTTTTTTGCATCACCTATGCGATGATTTTTCAACAAGGCATATCCAAGCGTATCCATAACTCCTGCATTCCCGGGCTCCAACTCAAACGCCCGGATTGCCAGGCGCAGAGATTCTTCCTTATTGCCATAGCCATCCGCGCTGAGGTAGGCAAGATTGTTCAACGCCGGCACATAGGTGTTTGATTTTTCAAGACACTGCCTGTATTTCTCCGCTGCTTCCTTCTTTTTGCTTTTCAGGTCCAGTATTGCCCCCTGGGCGTAGAGAGCCGGCACAAAATCCGGCTTTTTCAGCGCGGCATCGGTATATGCAGTCATTGCTTGATCATAATCTTTTCTGATTTCCAGAAGTTTCCCTAAATAGAGAAGCGCATTCACGTCATTGCCGTCAACGCGCAAACCGTTTTTAACCTCGTTGATTGCGTTACCATAGTCTTGCTGGCCCTCGTAAACGAAGCCAAGCAGCATATACCCTCGTGCAGATTTCGGATGTTTGGCAATAACCTTACGCGCCTGTTCTACCGCCTTGGCAGTGTCCTTCATGGCTGTGTAGGTATTTACCTTCAGGACAATGCCAGCTTCAGGATTGAGGGCCTCCACGTCATCAAAAACCTTGACAGCTTCTTTATACTTCTTATCAGAAACAAGAATACGCCCTTTCAACTCAAGGGCAGAGATGTCCCGTGGGTTCATAGTAATCGCTTCATCCAACACCTTTATCGCTTTATCTGCTTCCTTTTTTTTCAGATGATAGCTTGCCTGTGCTAAAAACGCCGCCGGTTGCCTGGTCTCTTTTGCTTTCTGATAGTAAACGAGGGCTTGTTTATCATCGCCTTTTATTTCATAAAGGGCCGCAAGACCGAGCATTGCCTGATAATTCCGGGGATCGTTTCGCAACAAGGATGTGTACTCTTCAACTGCCATCTCGTATTTGCCCGTAGCAGCATAGAAGGTTGCAAGGTTCTGGTAGGATGCAGGGAACGCAGGGTCAACCTCCTTCGCCTTCTGGATGCTTTTGAGCCCCTCATCCAGTTTGTTCTGGGAAAAGAGCACTGCCGCAATGCTGTTGTACAGGAGAGCGTCGCTCTGCTTGCCTGTCAAACCGGATTTGAGAACGGATAGCGCCTTGGAACCGTTTCCTCCCCTCAGGTAGTAGGAGGCCAGGAGCAACCTGCTGTTCAGCACATCGGGCGCTGCCTTGACCGCTGTGGCAAGCTCCGTTTCCCCCTCGGCATTTTTGCCCCGGCTGAAATAGAAGAACCCCCTTTTCATATATGCATCCACGATCTTTGGATCGATCCTTGTAGCCTGATTAAACTCCCTCATCCCCTCCACAAACATTCCCTTGGCCATATACGCGTTACCCAGCAGATTGTGAGCGGCTGCATCCCCGTCATCCATCTGCAGCACCTTTTGAATCTCATTGATTGCATCATCCGTCCGTTTCTGGGTGAGGAGAATAGCACCTGTCATAAGGCGGGCTTGCCGTGAGGTGGGAAGGTTGTCGAGAATCTTGCGGTACTGGCTCAAGGCGTTCTCCAACTCGCCGCGGTTATAATAACAGAGCCCGAGATAATAGTATGCCTCCAGAGTGGGCGTGATCTTCAGGGAATTTTGCAGATAGTCCATCGCATCCGTATAGTTTTTCCGATGGTAACTCACCAATCCCTTCAAGCGCTGACCGTCGGCCCGTTTTGGGAAATTTGCCAGCAGGTCGTCGGCCGTCTTGTCTGCCTTCTCCAGATCCCCCTTTTCGATGTAGATGAGGCCCGACTTGTACGCGGCAAGAGTCTCCGCCTTATTGTTCTCAAGAATCTTCCGGTATATTTTTAGTGCCTTATCCGTATTGCCGGAGTCCTTTTCTATGGCGGCAAGCATGTAGAAGGCCCTGATGTTTTTAGTATCTGTCCGGACAAGCTCGTCCAGAAGCCCCCTTGCGTTTTGCGCCTTGCCGCCCGATACGTAGACGGCAGCCAACTCGATCTTGGCTTTGGAGCGGGAAGGGTCTGTCTTGAGGGCCTGCAGCAAATACTGCTCGGCATCTTCATACCTCTTATTCATTGCACAAGAAATCCCCAGAACCTCCAATCCTTCAACACTGCCGGGGTGTTTATTCAGGTATTGTTCTCCCAGCTTGAAAGCCTCATCAGCTTTATTGTCAGCATTGTAAAGAGCGGCCAACTCCAGCGTCACTTCATCACGGGATGGGTTCTGTCTGAGTACCTTCAGGAACTCCTTTTCCGCCTGTTCTCTTTTTCCCAGTTTTGCATAAGCCATGCCCAACTGAAAACGGGCGTCGAGAAAATTTTCATCCTTTTCCAGGGCGTTTTTGAAAAAAACTACAGCGCCGCTCGGGTTTGCGGCATTCACCTGCTTGAGTCCTTCAGAGTACAGTTCTTCCTTGGTCTTGCTGGAACATCCGGTGCACGCCAGCATTATTATTAAAATTAGAAGAATCTTCTTCATAAAAAACCCTCCTCTGCCCTCTGTATTTCATAGTAACAAGGGCGGGCCAGCCATCTTGGATATCCGTATGCACATGCGTATATCCAAACAACAGGCCCCTTCGCCATTTCACGTAGTTCATTCATACCCCTGCGTTTACAATGATAATTAACCGCATTTTTTTGGTGTATTTTTTAGTATAAAACAATTCAGTATTTTTCTCAAGCATTTATGAATTTGATTTATGTTAAATAAATGGCTTTCAGGTAACAAATTCTTTACATCCCCTATCAACATGATTTATATCTACAAAAAATTATCTATTATAATTTACATAAAGAGTCATTATCCAATCAAACACCGCAAAACAATTATATAGTTTTCTTGCCGGAAAGGGTTCTTTTCCACCCACAAGTTTTCGCAAAGCGGATGATAATCAACGTAACAACGGCGGTTATCAAGAACGAAACGAGACTGTACATACAAGAACAATGCCAGAGCGCTTTCTGGGGATTGATTAATAATTATAAAGTGATGCAATAATATTGATGGACCTGTGGTCTCAATTTGAGAATATTATCTCAACGTGAGATACTTACGTCTCGCACTGGTTACATCAGGCGCCGTAGTCAAGCAAGCCCGAAAATTGACGTGGCATGGGAGGAAAAGAACCCTTTCCGGGCGGAAACTATATAGGAAGGGTGGGCTAGGTCAAGCCTGAAAGAATGAAACATCTCCGATGCATCACGACCAGCCTTTTGCCACGGCTTGGTCACAATCTGCAAACACATGAAAAATTTAACAAACACGCCATCTTCTTCTACATGACAAAAACACAAATTTCAATGAAATTTCAGAGTTTTAATAAAATTAAACTCCTTGGGCGCTCTTCCTATCAATACGTTATTACACGGGAAATCTCTTAAAATACGCAACCAATATCCCCTATTTTGTGTCATTTTGATACAAATTTTTTGATGAAGGTGCTGACGGGGCACGGGCTGGCAAGGCGGTCAAGAGAAGGGCGGGCAACAAAAAAAATGGGATTTGCGATTTGGAGTACTAGCAGGCTGTTGAATTTCAACTAGCTGTTTTTGTTGATTTGTGATACATTCCTGCGCATAATAACTTGTAATCATTAAGGAATATTATGCGCGGACAAGACAGCCGAACTGAAGCACTC
>JBEKJD010000226.1:0-5155 GCA_050011415.1 Dissulfurispiraceae bacterium
AACTCGTGGCGGCAGAGGACTGGGCTTCAATAGCGGAGCTTGCCCGAAGGTTTGTTCTGAAAAGGGACCAATGGCAGAAGAAAAAACAGATTAAGGCTAAGGTTAAGGTTGAGAAAGGTAAAAGATAAGGACGTGATCCTTTCTTAACCTTAACCTTAACCTTAACCTAATTTTTATAACAGGAGGTTGCATAATGTTTCGTCCACAGATAAAAGTCCTGGACTGCACTATACGCGATGGAGGTTTGATCAATAAGTGGCAGTTCAGTGATGAGTTGGTAAAAAAGGTTTTTCAGACGCTTTCCCGCTCCGGTGTCGATTATATGGAGATAGGGTATAAGTCCTCGGAGAAATATTTCTGCCGGATTGAGCACGGGGCATGGAAATTCTGCACTGAAGAGGACATAAAGCGGGTCATAGGCGAGAAGACCGGCGCCATGAAACTCTCTGCAATGGCCGACATCGGCAGGATAGATGCCGGAGACATTCTCCCCAAGAGCGAGAGTGTGCTCGACATGATCCGGGTGGCCTGTTACGCCCACGAGTCTGACAAGGGCGTCAGTCTCGCCCAACATTGCCAGGACAAGGGCTATGAAGTGACTATTAACCTTATGGCGGTCTCAAAGGTGATCGAAAGCGACCTGGACGAAGCACTCAGCGACTTCGCAAAGAGCAGCGTGCCGGTTATCTATCTTGTAGACAGTTTCGGCAACATGTATTCAGAGCAGATCCATTTTTTAGCCAAAAAATATTTTGAAGCTATGCCCGGCAAGGAACTCGGCATTCATACCCACAATAACCAGCAGCTCGCCTTTGCCAATACCATAGAGGCTATAATCGCGGGAATCAACCGCATTGATGCCACGATCTACGGTATGGGAAGGGGCGCCGGCAACTGTCCCCTCGAACTCCTCCTCAGTTTCCTCAAGAACCCGAAGTTCGATATCGGGCCTGTCTTCGAGATTATCCAGGAATTATTCATCCCGCTGAAGGCAGAGGTGGAATGGGGATACCACATACCCTATATGATTACCGGCATACTGAACGAGCATCCGAGAAGCGGGATGAAAGCGATGGCAATGAAGGAATTGCCGGATCTCAGGCAGCTTTATGAAGACCTGAGAGATGGCACTCCCCTCGATTAATAGGGAGGTACAGTGCCATATGAAAACGATGAGAAAAATTGTCGAGATCAACGAGGACCTTTGTAACGGCTGCGGCGAGTGTATCACCTCTTGCGCAGAGGGTGCGCTGAAGATTATTGACGGCAAGGCCCGCCTGGTCTCCGAGATATATTGCGACGGTCTTGGCGCCTGTCTTGGAGGGTGCCCGCAGGGGGCCATAAAAATAACCGAGCGTGAAGCAGCGCCGTTCGATGAGCACGCAACTGAACAGCACCTGGCAACCAGCAGTCTCCCATGCGGGTGCCCGTCAAGCCGGCTCCAGATGTTCGGCGATTCACCATGCAGCGAAGCAAACAAGCCTTCTGCCCCTGTGGACCAAATAAACTCGACCTCTTCTCTTTCGCATTGGCCGGTACAGATACGCCTGGTTCCGCCGACAGCTCCTTTCCTGAAAGGCGCTGACCTGCTTGTTGCCGCCGACTGCGCTCCTGTAGCTTATCCTGACTTCCACGGGGATTTTCTGAAAAACAAAGTGATCATGATCGGGTGTCCAAAGTTCGATAATGCAGATGAGTACATACAGAAATTTGCCGATATTTTCAGGACAGCGGACATCAGGAGCGTAACTGTAGTTATCATGGAAGTCCCATGCTGCTCAAAACTACCTGTGATCGTGGGACGCGGCATGGCGATTGCGGGAAAACACATAGCTGTTGAAGAGGTCGTTATCAGTACACGGGGGTACGTGATTGGCCGCAAGCAGGTCTCGGTATAAGTGAATTACTGGGCCGTCTTTACCCGCCGGGCCTGAAAAAACTGCTTCAGCAAAATGGCACATTCCTCGTGCATCACTCCTGAAACGACATCAACCTGATGATTCAGGCGGTTGTCGGACAACAGGTGATAGAGGCTATCTACGCCGCCCCCCTTGCTGTCCCGGCAGCCGTATACGAGCCTGCCCAGGCGGGCGTTCACCATAGCTCCCGCACACATAATGCAGGGCTCTTTTGTCACGTAAAGGGTGGCCCCGGAAAGTCTCCAATTCCGTATCTTTCGGGCCCCGGACTTTAACACGAATATTTCCGCGTGGGCTGTAGGATCAAAAGCAGATTCTCTTTTATTAAATGACCTGGCAACTATCCCGTTATCGATAACGAGAATTGCTCCTACGGGGACCTCGCCCTTTTGAAATGCCTTTTCCGCCTCCCTGAAGGCAATGTTCATGAAGTCAGCGTCTGAAGCCATGCGGTCCATTGGTCAACACCTTTCCCCGACTTGCATGAGAGTTCAAATAGTTTTATGGATGGATTCAGGGACAGGGCATCATTCTTTATTTTCTCAACATCGACATCAAGGTACGGACTCAGGTCCATTTTGTTGATGATCAGTGCAGCTGACTCCTGGAACATAAGCGGGTATTTCAAAGGTTTGTCGTGTCCCTCAGCGATACTGAGGACCATCACTTTCATGTTCTCACCCACCTTAAATTCAGCTGGACAGACAAGATTTCCCACGTTCTCTATAACAAGGAGGTCCAGTTCGTCGAGCGGCAAGTCAGGGATCACCTCATTGATCATGTTGGCATCCAGATGGCACGCGCCGCCGGTATTTATCTGGACAACAGGTACGCCGAGACGGTTGATCCTGACCGCGTCATCAGTGCCTGTAATATCACCTTCTATCACCCCGATCTTCAGTGCATGCTTCAGCCCCGTAATGGTGGTTTCAAGAAGCGATGTCTTTCCAGCGCCCGGAGAGCTCATAAGGTTGATCACATAAACCCCTGCATCGGAAAAAATCCTCCTGTTTTCCTGGGCGATCCTGTCATTGGCGTCAAGTATTTTTGAGGCAACCTTCAATTTCATTATTAATCTACCTCCAATTCTTTTATATCAAGCTCACGACCTGCATGTAAGGTATAGGAACCGCAGCCACATCGGGGACAGCAGAGCACGAAGCTTTCAGAAGTGGTAAAATCAGCGCTGCAAGCGGTGCAATGGCCGGCAACCGGCACTTCCTCAATAGTAAGCTTGGCGCCGGCCGCAATAGTTTCGGTTTTAAGCGCGTCAAATGCGAAAAGCAAGGCCTCTGGCATTACTCCAGAGGCCTTGCCGATAACCACTCTAACATTGCTTATTTTGCTATATCCGTTCCTTCTGCACTCATCAACAGCAATTTTAAGCAGACTTTCAGCTACGGACACTTCATGCATGTTTACTTTTGTACTTCTTTCTCGTATGCCTCTTTGCCCGCCTCAAACGCTGCCGCAATCAAAGACTTCTTCTCGTCAACAAAACTCTTCCCTTTCTCGACAGTAGACGTAACTCTTTCCTTTGCCTGAGTCACATAGTCACCGGCCTTTTCCTTCACATCATCCGCAATCTCCATTATTTTTTTCCGTGCCTCAGGTCCTGATTGGGGGGCCAGGAGCAAAGCCAGACCAGCTCCTACCATGCCGCCCAGGAGAAATGAAAGCAAAACTGAACCAGAACTGAAACCTTCCTCATCTCTCATGGCATTACCTCCTTCCCTTCATTTGGTCTATTAATACATTGAGCGCAGTTTTCACGCCGGCACTTATGCCGAAAGCCCTTAATGACAGCCCTCTGCTGAGTTCGTTGAAAAGGCTGCTGAAGGCCTTCAGATTGATTGCAATATCATTGCCGGCTTCGGCAAGATTGCGTGCTGTATCGGTCACTGCGCCTACATCATCGGTAATTTTACGCATGCTCCTTAGAAATTGCTCTGTTTCAAGCATGACAGGATTCAGCCGCTCCTCAGTACTCTTTAAAGTGTTGTTTAACTGAACAGCCGCTTTTCTTATCTCAAATATTGTGTAGATGAGGAAGCCGATTGCCGTTAAAATACCGATTACCAGAATAAAAAAGCACATACTTACCAGTATTATTGTCAGCCACATATGATCCGCCATCCACTATCCTCCTTTGTCATAAGTATATCATAAAAAGGTCATAGGTTATAGGGGAAAAAATAAATCTATAACCCATTACCTATAACCTATGACTTGCCGTTTTATAAACATGAACTACCCTCTGAACAACGGTGATATGACTCAACACAAACAGGGCGATAATAACCGGAAAAAGCCATCCCGTCACGCACGCTGCCGCCAGAAGCACGATGCGCTCGGGCCTCTCAATCAGCCCAACATTGCAACCTATGCCAAGGCCTTCGGCACGCGCTCTGACATAACTGACAAGAAAAGAACCGATGAGGCTCCCAACCGTGAAAAAAACTCCGGCCAGATTATTCTGTTTCAGAAAAAGCCATGCTATCGCAAGGAAAAGAGCGGCATCAGCGTACCTGTCGAGTGTCGAATCCAGGAGCGCCCCGAATTGGGTATCTTTTCCATTGGCGCGTGCGACAACTCCGTCAAGCAGGTCGAACACACCACCTGCCAGGATCACGAAACCGCCGGTCCTGGAGCTGAAAGGGATAATCATGGCCGCTGCAATAGTAAAAGCAAAACCTGTGACGCTCAGGGCATTCGGACTAATGGATATTAATCTGGCTATCGGCGCAAGGGGCTTGTCTAATGAATGTCCCAGTTTCGCGCTGATCAACTACTGCTCCCTGACTCCAGCTATAAAATCCTCCACCATGCTTCTGGCTTCCTCATCGGAAAACTGTTTAAGAGGATGTTTCATAAAATAAGCTGCCGGCGACAGCAGTCCCCCCCCCTTGCCCCTGTCTTTTGCGATCTTGCAGCATCTTATGGCATCTATGACTACTCCGGAGCTGTTGGGCGAGTCCTCGACCGACAACCTCAGTTCGAGATTCACCGGAATGTTTCCAAAACCTTCTCCCTCAATCCTGAGATAACATACTTTATTATCATTCATCCACGGCACATAATCAGAAGGGCCTATATGAATGTCCTCATCAATCAGCTTGTGAGTTATTTGAGAGCAAACAGCCTCTGTCTTGGATGTTTTCTTTGATTTAAGTCTCGATTGGCTCAGCATATTGAGGAAGTCGGTGTTACCGCCCACGTTCAGCTGGTAGGTCCTG
>JBEKJD010000227.1:0-5121 GCA_050011415.1 Dissulfurispiraceae bacterium
CGTGAATCTATTCTTTTTTCAAGCTCTAAAAGCTGCGACCAAATGCCCCGCTCCATCCGCCGGGCTTCCATCCTGTCATTGATTTCATCAAATGATGTGCTGATGTGCGCCATGTACTCGGACTGACGCAACAAATAGTCAGCATAAGCCCGTGCCTTCTCCAAGTTATCAAGCCCTGATATACGGCTTATGTCTGCCCATACTTTCCACTTCATATCTTTTCCTTAAAGGCTTCTGCCTTTTCTGTCTTTTCCTTAATGCCTCTATCTTTTAAAAGGGTTTCTTGCTGGGGAAATTCCAAATTTCACCGACCAAGAAACATGCCTCCCAATAAAAAGCATTGCGAAGCAATGCGGTATTGGGCATAAAGACGACTATGCCCAATCCCTAAGTAGCATCCTGTCCAAACCCTGCATCAGAATTCTGTGATTCCGTCGCGGGCGTGTGGGCAATTGCCGATTTCTGAACATCGGAATTCCGTGCAGGCTGGGAGTAATACTTTAGCCATGCCCTAATACTTGTTAATAGCTTCTCCTGTTCCTCGCCTCCAGCTTCCAAAACTTCGGCAACTCTTTGAAGTTGATCTAAAGAGTTTATGCCTTGGGTTAAGGTAGCAGCGATTCTGATAAGGTAGTGTGCACGCTTCTTCCTGTCTGCCATGATTAGCCTCCTTTTCTGTATCTTCTGCCGGGTTTTGGCTTCTTTCAGCTTTTTTTCCAAGTTCAGTATGTTTTCATCTACGGTCTTTCTCATAGGTTCGTGCCTCCTTCATCCTTGCCGATTTTCCGCAAAGCTGAAACATCCGCTCAATTACGCGATAGTAAACAGATAGTAAATTTCAGGGGGGGCATGGGGGAGTCCCGGCGTGGTCGCAAGGGTACCTCTGACAATGCCTGCAAAAAAAGGCACTGTCATAAAATTGTAATGAACGACTATAGAAATGCGTGCATTTCGATGAATATCTATGACGGGATGAACAAAATATAAATTTATTAAACTCCCGCATAGATACTGCAATTGCGAGGAAGTTTGATGGTTTTTGCTGGTTAATGTTAAAATTGTTTTCAAGAACATGGAATTATGTTGCAAATATGATGAGAACGGTAGTAGGTGACAGCCTATAGCCTTTTTTCCTGGAGGAGGATTGATGCCTGAAGTGGTTGGAATAAAATTTAAGCGTTGCGGCAAAATATACGATTTCGAGATCGATGGAATGGACGTGAAAGAGGGAGATTCTGTGGTTGTAGAATCCGATTTTGGCCTCAGTATAGGAACGGTAGTAACAGGCAGGCGTGCTGTTGGCGCTCCGGACCGGGAACTGAAAAAAATACTGAGACTGGCTAACGAGGAGGATTTCAGGACCAGGGAGGAAAACCGGAGACTTGAGAAGGAATCCCGGTCCTTCTGCATTGAAAGGGTCATGGCCAGGGGTCTCCCCATGAAGCTCGTAGGTTCCGAATCAACCCTTGACAGGAAACGTGTTGTTTTTTATTTCACGGCTGATGGCAGAATAGATTTCAGGGAACTGGTCAAAGATCTGGCCGCCAGGTTCAAAACCAGGATAGAAATGAGGCAGATCGGCGTCAGGGATGAGGCCAAGCTTGTCGGGGGGATTGGGATTTGCGGACGCGAATTGTGCTGCAATACCTTCCTGACCTCTTTTGACCCGGTATCAATAAAAATGGCCAAACGTCAGGAGCTGGTGCTGAATGTCGGCAAACTCTCGGGCTTATGCAGCAGGCTGATGTGTTGTCTGAGATATGAATATGAAGGTGATATGAATACTATCGCATCAGATGATGAAATCCCTATAGGTGTGGAGGATGTCCCTATTGCGGTTATTGAAGATAAAATATCGACGACAAGTCCAAAACAGGACAAGTTTCAAAAGCCGGCTGCCGGTTCGAGAAACGGGTCTCAGCGCAGGGACCGAAAGTATGACAGGGAAGGCTCGTCTCCCGGGGTCCCCGAAAAGCCGAAGACTTTTGGCGGTGGCTCCGGGGTGCCTGAAAAGTTAAAGACTTTTGGCGCCGGCGCCGGCGGAGCCCAATCAGGGTCCGGGAATGCAGAAGCAGGGCAACAGGCTGCGCAGGGTCAACCGGGTCAGCCGGGGGCGCCGGACGCTCAGGGAAAGAAGCATGGTCGCCGCCGACACAAGAGGAGACGCTTTAATAAATGAGTTTTCAGAATGAGCGGTTGATGAAGATGCTCCATGACCGGGGAGAACTGAAAAAAAGGAGAAGACAAAGGTGGGCGAGCAGGAATTAAATGGACTCATAGGGATAGAGGAATTCGCAAGAATTGAATTGAAGGTAGGCAAGGTGCTCAGCGCAGAGCGTGTCGCAAAATCCGAGAAACTGATAATGCTTAAAGTCGATACGGGTGAAGAGCGGCAGATTGTTGCTGGAATAGGAAAGGCCTATGAACCTGACTACCTTGTAGGGAAAAAGATCGTTGTAGTGGCGAACCTGAAGCCGGCAAAGCTCATGGGCATAGAGTCGCAGGGCATGCTCCTTGCGGCAACGGACGAAGAGGGGACGCTTTCAGTTCTTGGCCTTGACAGGGATGTGCATCAGGGCGCGAGGGTGAAATAAAAAATGCCGGAACTGAAGATCGCAAACTGGCCGGAGAATGAACGGCCCAGAGAGCGGCTCATCAAATATGGCGCCGGGCATCTTTCCGATGCCCAACTGTTAGCCATTATACTGAGGACAGGCAGCAGCGAAAAAGGGGTATTGGATCTCTCCATATCACTTCTTGAGGCTTTTAAATCCTTAAGAAGCATCGATGCTGCTTCTGCTGTTGAGTTGTCCTCCATAAAAGGGATCGGCAGCGCCAAAACAGCGCAGATCAAAGCGGCTTTTGAGCTGGGAAAGCGGCTTATGGGCGAATTCTCTGACGGTAAGCCTGTATTTTCATCCAGTCATGCCATCCACGCATATTTTTCTCCGCGGTTCAAGAATTTTAAAAAAGAGTTGTTTATTGCGGTGCTTCTCGATACGAAAAACAGGCTGATACGCGAGTACAAGATTTCCGAGGGGACATTGACCGGCTCGCTTATCCATCCCCGCGAGGCTTTCAAGGAGGCTGTTCGTGAATCAGCTGCTTCTGTTATATTTGTGCATAACCATCCGAGTGGTGATCCTGCCCCGAGTCGTGATGATATCGCTGTTACCGGGCGGCTGAAGAGCGCTGGAGAGATTATAGGCATACAGGTCATTGATCACATAATTATAGGAGACGGCAGTTATGTGAGCCTCAGAGAGCAGGGAGTTGTGTGAGCAAAGAGCATAGTAAGGAGTTTATAAGGAAGACTACATTGTTCGTCATTCCCGCGAAGGCGGGAATCCATGGTTCGACAAGCTCACCATGACATGTCACCCTGAGCTTGTCGAAGGGTGGATGCCAGATTAAGAACTTCTGGTATGACAGATATTAAGACATACGTACCCTTGCAACCGTATTTATGAATTGACGCACTCAGTTTTGAAGGGAGGATACATGAAGGTGCTGGTTATAGGCGGAGGGGGAAGGGAACACGCGATTGTCTGGAAGCTCACTCAATCGAGGCATGTGGACAAGATTTACTGTGCCCCCGGCAATGCGGGTATTGCGGAAACAGCCGAGTGTATTGATATCGCCATCAATGATTTTGATGAACTGATTAACCTGGTCAGATACGAATGGATAGACCTTACCATAGTCGGGCCTGAAGAGCCGCTCTCCAAAGGGATTGCGGATGCCTTTGCCCGTGAAGGGAGGAAAATACTCGGCCCTTCGAAGGCTGCGGCCCAGCTCGAAGCCAGCAAGGTTTTTTCAAAAGAATTTATGCGAAGACACCGGATACCCACATCGGAATACAAAGTATTTACATCGTATCTTCATGCCGAGGATTATGTCAGGATGAAAGGCGTCCCGATCGTTATAAAAGCGGATGGCCTTGCCGCTGGCAAGGGAGTTATTGTTGCAGCCACCACGGATGAAGCCATAGTTGCACTAAAGCGTATCATGAAAGAAAGAGAGTTCGGCGATGCCGGCAACAGGGTAATCATCGAGGAATGCCTCCAGGGGGAGGAAGCTTCCTTTATGGTATTTACCGATGGCCATACTATAGTGCCGATGGTGAGCTCGCAGGACCACAAACGGGTTTTTGATAATGACAAAGGCCCGAACACCGGCGGGATGGGCGCATACAGCCCTGCACCGGTAATCACCGGAGAACTGGAATCCCTGGTAATGGAAAAGATCATGCATCCGACAATAGATGGGCTCAGGGAAGAAGGGATCAAATACAAGGGGGTACTCTATGCCGGATTGATGATCAGGGACGGGAAACCTTCAGTGCTTGAGTTCAACTGCCGGCTGGGTGACCCGGAGACGCAGCCTGTTTTTGCGAGACTTGCTACCGATCTTGTGGACATTGCCATGGCAATCGCGGATGAGCGGCTTTCAGATATAAAAGTCGAATGGAAAAAAGATGCGGCGGTCTGTGTCGTACTTGCCTCAGGAGGGTATCCGGGAGAATATGAGAAAGGCAAGGTGATAACAGGACTCGAAAATGCGAACGGCGTGGATGATGTTTTCGTGTTTCACGCAGGCACCGGATTTAATGACGGCCAGATCGTGACCGGCGGCGGCAGGGTACTGGGTGTTACGGCCACAGGCAGAGACATAAAGGCTGCAAAGGAACAGGCTTATAAAGCTGTCGGGCAGATACGGTTTGAAGGCATGCACTACAGAAAAGATATTGCGGACCGCGCGCTAAATAGATAAGAAGAGATATATCGGCACATGAAAGTTCATCTCGATTGTTTCCCCTGTTTTCTCAAACAAGCGGTAATTGCGGCCAGGCTCGGCACAAAAGACGAAGCACTGCAGGCGGCTGTTCTTAAGGGCGTGTGCGATGAAATCAAGGCAACAGACATATCCAAACCGCCTGCATATTCCACAACCTTTATGCACCGGAAGATACGGCAGTTACTCGGTAAAGACCCGTTCAAGGATATAAAATCCGAATACAACCAGGCGGCGCTTAGCCTCTATCCCGAACTCAGGGAGCGGGTGTTTCAGAGCGATGACCCCCTTTGGACCGCTGCCCGGCTTGCCATAGCCGGCAATATT
>JBEKJD010000228.1:0-5119 GCA_050011415.1 Dissulfurispiraceae bacterium
GAGCTCAGGCTTGTTGCTCGCTATGACCTGATTTTTTGTATTTTCTATCAGCGCCACTATGTTGTTTCTGTTTTCTTCGGACGTAACCTCTTTGAGTAAATCGCTGTCGAGAGCGGCAACAAGCATCAATGTGGCCTCTACTTCACCATTTGCGCCGGTAAGGGATTCTGATGTGAGCAGGAAGGGCCTTCCCTCAACTGTGGTCATAAAACTCTGGTTATGACTTAATTTCAGCACTAAACCGGACGGTTCAAGCAAGGCATGAGGCAGCTGACCGGGCAGGTACTGATATAACTCTTTTAATCTGCCTTTTTGATCCAGAAGGAGAGCAAGGTGGATGTGTGCGAGGTGTCTCATGACAGATGCATCCGGCATCCATGAGGGCAATTCCGAATAAGATTTTACTGCGTGTTTCCCGGGCCGGGAAGTGTTAAAACTGCTGACATAATCACGGAAGCGATGCAACTGCACTATCAGTCTTGCCGCCACGTTGTATGACTCTACGTAATTATCAAAGCGTATCCTGTTCTCGTGATTCCTTTCCTCAAGGACCTTGTCAATATACATGTTGGACAATTGCTTAAGCTTCTCTGTCTGTATATTGTCAACAACAGCCCAAACAATAAAGCCGACGAGCACTGTCATGAGCAGCATTTTGGGAGCAAGCCTGATGTGCTGCGCCGCATTATACAGCGGGCTTATGATCCAGGTTTTGAGCAGCATGGCGTCAACTGTTCTCCGCAAAAAGTTTATTGCCCATAAAGTTCTCCAACCACCCGCCCTAACGTGACTTGAGTCCTATTATATTTATCTTGTGCGCCAGGCACCCTGCGCCGAATCCGTTATCAATATTTACTACTGCCAGGCCGGGCACGCATGAATTGAGCATTGCAAATAGAGCTGTCAGCCCTCCAAGACTCGTGCCATAGCCTACAGAGGTAGGTACCGCAATGACCGGCTTGTCTGTCAGCCCCCCGACTACTGACGGGAGTGCCCCCTCCATCCCTGCAACCACGATGACCACACTGGCTTGAGCAATGCGGCGCCTGAAACTCAGCAGACGGTGAATTCCTGCGACACCGACGTCGATAATTTTTCCGGTCCTACTGCCCAGGAAAGAGGCGGTGACTTCTGCCTCTTCGGCGACAGGGATGTCTGATGTGCCGGCGGAAACGATAAGTACGAAGCCTTTTTTGGTTGGAATTTTTCCGCATGCAATGATGCGGGATGCGTGGTAAAATTTCGACTCCTTCAAATTGAGCGCAGCGTAAATATCCTCCCGCGCCCTGGTGATGAGAAAACGCCCGCTTTTTTTCAACATCGCATGAGCTATGGCGACAACTGCATCGGTTTCTTTGTTCTGGGCAAAGATGACCTCAGGAATGACGCTCCGCAGCGACCGGTGATGGTCTACCTTTGCAAAATCCAGTTCCTCATAAGGAAGGTGCCTGAGAGTATCAAGCGCCCTGCCGACAGGTATCCTTCCGGTCTTTACATCGCGCAGGAGTGTCTTTAGTATCTTCTCGTCCACAGCACACTTGCATCGGTTTTACCCGATCCGGCGGATAGTATCATTGAAACTCCATTTTAAGCGCGCGGTTCATGAGATCTTTTACTGCTTCCGCAGGAGGTTTGTCTTCATAAAGCGCTAAATACACCTGTCTGGTGATAGGCATGTCGATATGGTATTTCTTGGAGAGTTCATGGGCCGACAGCGTAGTGGCCACTCCCTCGGCAATTTGCTGGGTCTGTGCAGTTATGTCAGACAGTCTCATCCCCTGCCCCAGTTTGCAGCCGACTGTATAATTTCTTGAGATGGCCCCGGTACAGGTCAGTACGAGGTCTCCCAAACCGCTAAGACCGGAAAATGTCACCTTCTGGGCGTTCATGCAGAGGCCCAGCCGCGCTATTTCGGAGAGTCCCCTCGTGATGAGCGCAGCCCTTGCATTATAGCCGAGACCCATGCCGTCGCAGATGCCTGCAGCGATAGCGACCACGTTTTTCATTGCCCCGCCGACTTCAACGCCAATGATATCATCGTGGGTGTATACCCTGAAGAAGTCCGTATTGAAAAGCTCCTGCAGGAGCAGACCTGTTTTCTTGTCTTCGGCTGCAAGAGTTACTGCGGTCGGTTTCCCGGCGACGACTTCCTTTGCGAAACTCGGTCCTGAGAGGACTGAGACAGGCCTGTCAAGAATCTCTTGCAGTACCATGGAAGGCGTCATGAGCGTGCCGATTTCAATTCCTTTGGAGACGCTGACTATCACGGTCTCAGTCCGCAGGCGGATTTTAGGGACCTGAAAGACAGGCCGAATATATTGGGTCGGCACCGCGCTGACAATATAGCGGGCAGCAGCGACGGCCTCGGCAAGATTATTGGTGGCCCTGAGGAAGATGGGCAATTTTACATCGGGAAGGTATATAGCATTTGTCCCGTCTGTGTTGATCTGATCAACGAGTTCTTTCTCGTGCGCCCAAAGCAGGACATCGAAGCCTTTTTCGGCCAGCAGGGCAGCGAGCGTAGTCCCCCAGCTGCCTGCGCCTGCAACTAAAATATATCCCTCAGTCAGTGCCATAAGGAAAAATATAACAGAAACACCACTATTTGGCAATCATTAAGGTCAGCTCAGATATATTTCGGATAGGGATTCCAGCCCGTTTCAAACGAATTGAAATGTTATGAATGCAATTTTCTGCAAGCCCATTCAAGTCTTTTTTCTCTTCCCTCATTGTATGCTTCCGAACTTGTCGGGACCAGTTTCCTAATCATGACAAGTTCCCCGTAAGCAATTTTTCTCCCGAGGCTTATCACATCCTGGCGGTACCTCTCACACTCGGCATTTATTCTGCATATCATCAGCGCCTCTTCACAACAGTTTTTCGGTATATCAGACAATTCTTTTAAAGAGCTGTTCATACTATCCGTCCGCCCGGCAAGAATAAATGATGAAAAGCCCATAATAAAAGATGCGATAAAGATTATTAGTCCTGATTCTATGGCCGCCACTTTACTGAACAGGGGGCCGAATATTGCGACAAAACCAAAGATAAAAAGCATAAAGGTCCAAAAGAAAAAAGTTTTCTGAAAATATTTATTTTTTTTTATTTTTTTCTGCAATTCTATTTCTTGATTCAAGATTTCTGTTTTTGCCGGAGGTTTTGTTTCTATTGAAAATTTCATTGTAATTTCAATTTTACCACATTAAGCCCAAACCCTAAAGCTATATCTCTTCTTTCCCCCAAACTTTGTCGTAATATTCAGGATACAGCTTCTTGCCGCATTCGGGACAGATTGCATGGCTGAAAAGGGCCTCTGAATGTTCGCTGATATAGGTTTCTATTTGGTTCCAATACCCTCTATCATCACGAATTTTTTTGCAGGAGGCGCATATCGGCAGCAATCCTGATAACTGCTTGACTTTGGCGAGTGCTTCCTGAAGCTCAACGATAAGCTTCTCCCGCTCGGTCTCTATCTGCTTTCTCACAGTAATGTCCCTGAATGCTATAACTGCGTTAACAACTTTGCCATTTTCCATGATGGGACTGGCAACTATGGATACCGGAAATATCGTTCCGTCTTTCCTGGTAAAAACCTCATTCATCGAGACGGATGGAACACCTGTCCTGATAACGTTATACATGCTGCATTCCTCCAGGTGCAACGGGGGACCATCAGCTTTACTGCAATGAATTACATCATGAATGTTCCTGCCGGTTAATTCCGTATAGCTCCATCCCAGAAGACGTTCTGCCTCGGGATTCATAAAAATAATATTCGCTTGTTTATTCAAAACATAAATGCCTTCAGCTAAAGAAGATGTGATATTGCGCAGATTTTCCTCACTCTTACGCAACGCATCTTCAACCTCCTTGCGGGAGATGGCTATTCCTATGCTGTTACACAAGCCCTCAAAGAAGTGGATTGTCTCCAGCGTGAATTGATCTTTCCGTCGATCATTGAGCTGCAATAGCCCGATGATATCTTTACCTGTTTTTAATGGTATCAGCGCAACGGAATGGAATCCTTCGTGGATGCAGCGGTTACGGGGATGAAGTCTTGGATCCTGATCGGCCGGGAGGTCCAGCAAGGGAACTGAATTATTGATCCAGAAGCTTCCATATGGCGTAAACAACGGATTCGCCGTATAAGTGTGTCCTGAAATTATCAGGCCGCACGTGCATTCCAGGCTGATTTTGCCGTCTTTATCCCTGCAACGACCGCCATCCGGACCGCTGACAGTCAGCGTATTTTCCGTGAGCAAAAAATCAGTTGAGAAACCATCCTGGACAAAATATGGGAAGTCATCGCCTTTGCGCAGACGGATGCCCACTGCATCAAAGCCGGTACTCTGCTTGACCATTTGCAGAATATCCCGAATGGTGTTATCAATGCCCGTCTGCTGATTCAGGTGTTCCAGTATAGTTTCCGATAGTTGTTCCCTCTCCTCCATATGCTTGCGGTCGGTGATGTCCGTATGAACTGAGACAAAGACCTTTCCATATTTGGAATGCTCAAGCAGCGAAACATTTGCATAGCACCAGAAGCGAGTTCCATCTTTCCTGATATTATTAACTTCTCCATGCCATTCTCCGGTCTCTGTAAGAGTTTCTATAATGGCTTCTTTTGTTTCTTCAGGAGTTTTATCGGTTGGTGTATTAACTATAGAGACGTCTTTGCCAATCATCCCGCCTGGCTCGTAGCCAAACATCTTTTCGAATCTCTCGTTGGCGTAAACTATACTGCCGTCTTCAGCCCTGACAATATAAATTCCCTCTGCTATATTCCTCATAATCTCACTGTGAAAACGAAACTCTTCTTCCGTCTGCCTGCGGTAGTTAAGGTGCACGTTGAAACTGCTGATCAGCTGACCAATCTCATCATTGTGAGTGACTGGGATATCCTGTGGCGGCAGCCGTTCTTCGGTCATGTCCTTTATTAGCCTGCTTGCATGGTAGAGTGGACGCAGTGCATGCCTGATGACGAGCAATACAAGGAACGAACTTAGCAGTGACAGTCCCAAGGCTATGGAATATGCACAGTTCTTCATTGAACGGATCGGCTCAAATGCAATCTTTGTCGGCAATCCAACCCTGATAAACCAGCCTGGAGTTGGTATCT
>JBEKJD010000229.1:0-9318 GCA_050011415.1 Dissulfurispiraceae bacterium
TGTTATAGACCAATTCCTCCCTATTCTGTGGTTCCAGGTTGTTTATAACGCTCTCCAGTTCTTCTAGGTTTTGCTGAAGCTCTTTTAATGCTTTATCAGTGCGATTAAAAGAACTTACGGCGCGTTTGAATATTTTTTCCACATGATCATTAGCCGGACTTGTAGATTCTTGGCTATTTGAAATGGAATCGTTGACCTCGGAAAAAGCACTATTAATATTCTTATCCCCAGCCATAACCTTATCCCATGTCTCTGGTGAGGCTTCTTTTATCTTCTTTCCCTTGCGTACTGTATCCGTTGATATCCCTACCTTACGGCATGCGATATCCCGTGCTTTCCCTTTTTCAGCCTTCGGAGCATCATCGCCAGTTAGTGCTGATTCTGCACTGACCGGAACAGACTCGTCTTTTGATATTTCTTTCCCATCATCAGTGCTAACATCGCCAGCGGGCACGGATTCTGTACTGACCGAAACAGTATTGCTTTTGGCTTTTCCTTTTTTAAGATTTTTGTTACCGGCCGTGCTTTGGCGTATCTTTGCCTTTTCCTTTTCTATCTTCTCAAGGCGCATTGCATATTCAACCTTTTGGGGTGTAGTCAAGTGTCTACGGGCCACATTGTCCATAATGACGTACTCCTCAAGTTCGTATTCTTCCATTGGGACCTCAATAAGACGACATGGGAATTGCTTAATTCCGAGTTCTTTCCCTATCTCATACCGAGAGTTGCCTGCTACTATCCGCTTTCCATTCTTATCCTTATGAACAATGAGAGCAGTCTGAATTCCTCTTTTGTTAATATCTGCCTTCATATTGTCCCTATCCTCTTCCGGCATGGGCATTGATAATGGGTAAGGAATTAGTTCTGCTGCGTCACACATAATTATTTCATTTGATGGTTTAATCTCTTGTATCATCGGTCTTCTCCTTATTAAATTTTATTGAGGGAGCAATACATATGTTGCTCCCCATTTTTAATACTTGCCGCCGAGCGTGAAGCATCTGCCATCTCAACAACTCCGAACCTTACAGTTCCCATACATCTGCCAAATAATAAGCTGATGCCTCTGCGATTTCGGGCTCACCTAAAAAAATAATGATATTATTGCTGTCCCGAGTGAACACCTGTGCAAGCGATTTGCAATAACCCCGTTGATTCATCCCAATTACTGCGATTGCCTCTCTGCGCTGAGGATGCTCGCTTGGCCAGCAGGTACATTCTTCCCCCCCAACCCATACCTCTTGCACAAATATTGCCGTGTCAGCGCCCGTGCGCCTGATCATCCTTTTGAATTGCGCTTCAGCAACTCTTTGTTCCATGCGATCAGTGTGCCTAAGATGGTAGGCAGTCAATAGTTTGCCTTCCTTGACGGGAATACCGGTTTGGATAACCGCTCTTTCCTTGGAAAGAATTACCTTGCCCATATCAAGAATAGCTCTCATACGCGCTTCCATCTCCATCTGTTTCCCCTGCAACATCCTTAGTTCCGGCCAATAACACTTTTCAATTCGCCCGTTATTCATTATCCGCTCCGTCCAATATTTCATTGTCCTCTCCTTTTTTTCGCTTGCTTGCATTCACTGTATCTTCTATTAAAACTCTTTTGACTAGCTATATTGAGGACACAACACCATCAAATTTGCCGCACAATTTACACCGTTATGTCCCTAAATCAGACTCAGTTTTGATGTATAAAAGGAGGTACGGATTGCGATTTTGCAAATCAATAGGTGGAAATGAACTCAGCTACGGCGCACGGGATACCGGATTACTTGACTTTTATGGAACGGGTCTACTATTTTCTGGTCCTCGGTGAATCAGATATGAAAGGTGTTATCCGTCCTATAAGTCGTCAAAAGAAATGCTCCGCATGTAATGCCGCATATGTCCGGCAAGATAAAAAAGGTTTTGTCTGCCCAAATGACCCCAACCATAAGCGACCCACCCGTTTTCAGATTGAAATCTATAACACCGAAAAGAAAAAGACTGATTATGTGTGCTCTGACAAACAAGGGTTACCACTTGATAGTTATGAACGAGCTTTAAACTTGTTGGCGATAATCAACGTAGAGATGGAACGACACACTTTCGATGTCAGCAATTATGTCAAATCAGAGCTATCAAAATATTATGTTTGCAATCTATTGGACAGGTTCTTAACGGAAAAACTGAAAGAAACAGCGCCGAGTTATGAAAAAGATTATAAGCGGTATGTCAGAATTGCTAAAAAATATTGGAAAATAAAAGATGTGAGAACCATAACAAAGCAAAATATTAGGGAATATAGAGAGCATTGCTTATCTCTATATACAAATGGAAAATCGGCAGATAATGTATTTGAAAACTTTAAAACCTTTTTAAATTATTGTAAAGATGAATTTGAAATATCAAATCTCGCTGTTCCGAAATTTACGAAGATAGACTTTGATGCGCCGGATATTCAGTGGTGTCATCCTGTAAATCAAATACACCTTTTCAATTTGATTGACAACGAAGATGATAAAGCGTTTGTACACTTTTTGGCTCTCCATGGATGTCGGCCGGGAGAGGCACGGGCATTACAGTGCAAAGATGTTAATTTAGATGAGAGGACTATCAAAATATCCAAAACCTTCTCAGGTAAGGAAATCAGGAATAGACGGAAGAGTGGAAAGAAGAATGCAAGCAATAAGGAAATTATAATTCCCATTCACGATGAGATGCATGAATATATCAGCAAAAGGGTGAAATCCAATCTTCCCGATGCCTATTTATTTATAAATCCACGAAGAGGAAAACCATACAGCATGTCGTCAGTCAGAAGGATATGGGAGAGGGTGCGGGATAAAGCAGGACTGACAGATAAAAAACTTAAACTTTATGGGGCCACACGCCATAGCCTCGCAAGTCAGTTAGCGAACACAGGTGCAAGCCAATTCATTATCTCCAAAACTCTTGGTCATAGCGACATCAGGACATCTCAGAAATATATGCACGCCGATGCTGAAGCCGTGCGATACGTGACCAGCAAAATTAGCATGAAAAAGCCTGCTGAAATAATTCCAATCAGGAAAAAGAAGAAACATGGGCGACTCTGAACAAACTCTGAACAGCTTATAATCTGCCATAGGGAACTTATTGTTTATCAATCCTTTTTGGTTTTTCGTGCTCAGTTTCGATTCCCGCCGCCTCCACCATAAAAAACTTTAAGCTATTTCGGTGCCTCGTATTTTCCGTAAGCTAAATATTTAGACGTGGCATTTTGCACGGAATCTGATTTTATCCATGCTCTGTAAAATCTTGAGAATACCCGCTATACTGTCCATCCGTGGGTTTCCGTTTGGGCCGAGCATCCGATGTATACTCTTTGCTGATTTGCCAAGCTTCTGTGCCAGAGTCGGGAATGTTATTGTCGCATTAATATAGTCTCGAAGAATCGCTTTTGCGACATCATAGTCACCAGCAATCAATTCATTAATTGCAGACTCAAGCAATGAACGGCGAAACTCAGGGTCGCGCTCTACTCTGCGCTGTACTGTATCTTTAAAATCTCTCGTTAGTGCCATATTTACACCTCTCCTTTCTTTTTTCTTGCTTTGTAATCGTGCCAATACTCTATGGCACGGCCTATCTCTTTCTGCTGCCTTTTCTTGTGGCCGCCATGGAGAAGTATTATTATTTTCTCTCCATCTTTTCCAAAATATATGCGATAACCAGGCCCAAAATTTATGGTGTATTCATATACGCCGCTGCCAACAGGTTTAATGCGCGAGTGTTTCCCCTCTTTCAGCCGTGTCAAGGCGATAACGATCTCAGCTGCTGCATGAATATTTAGAGAGTCGAACCATTGGCCGAATGGCGACTTTCCGTCATCTCTAACAAATTCTTTCAGTTCAATCATAGCGCCTTTTATAAATGGTAACGTATAAGTATCCATATTGTCAAAGGCTTTTCTGATAAAAGTTCCTCTTGTCGGGAACTTTAAGAATAATTTCAACGATGATGTGCTTCTGAATGATTTTAAAAACTAAAAACTAGGGACAGCGACCGTTTTTATGCTTATAATCCTCTGTTGACATTTTAGGCAAAAAGTCCTACAATGTATTACTATTAGAAGGAGCGGTCATTGAGGATAAAGGATTTTGAATGGGATGAGGGTAATGTCGTGCACCTTGAATTGGGTCATGGAGTGAAACCCGAGGAGGCGGAGGAAGTTTTTGTATATAAGCCTTTATACCGAAAGACCAAAAAAGGGCACTACGTCGCAATGGGGCCGACACATGAAGGGCGTTATCTTACCATTGTGTTTGAGTTGAAGCAGCACAGTGTGGCAAGAGTTATTACCGGATGGGACATGGACAGAGCCGAGGTCCGGTACTGGCAAAAACACCAGGGCTAAGCCCGGAAGGAGAAAAGATATTGTAACGGGCAAACGAAGGCGGAAGCTGCAAAATGTTACTATTAAACTTGACCCGCTTTATCTTATTTCAATCAAGAAGGTGGCAACGAAAAGGGGCATCCCGTACCAAACTCTGGTGCGGCAATGGGTTGCTGAAAAGATTCGAAAAGAACTGAAGATCGCGTAAGCCTACCTCCTGAGCCCATCAGTCTATCAGAACCGGGGTGATGGCGGCGAAAAGTGGCCTGTCACTACTGTGTCCATAGGCATAGTCTTTTATTCAATCCCGCCTTCAACTGACTCTGCTATTTTGAAGGCGACCTCTATTACTTTTTCAGATTCCTCTTTCACAAGTTCATCGTTTGTTTTTGCATGAATCAAATGGAACCATCCTTTTTGCTCAAGCAAACAAAGGAGTTTTTCACAACTCACATGTTTTACATCGTAATGAATAGTGACACTCCCGGTAGGAGCATAAGTTTCAACTGAAGCAACTCCGGTAATACATCCGGCATAGGCACACAACGTATGAGCATTATCCTCATTATGATGGATAAACGGTGTCTGAATCCTTAATCTACCCGGCACATGGTGCACATAATATTCCATTTGCTTATCTCCGATTTGTTATTATTTATAGTAATATTGTAATCAATAGAGGTAGATATTTACCATTGAATAACAGGAACAATAAGAGAAATAATCCATCTATGACTAAAAAGTCTGCGATAAAATCAACTGACCGTCATGGGCCGCATGGTCCCGTTTGCACCAATAAAGATTGCAAATTGAGAAAAGCGGGCTGTAAAGGATTTGAAGGATGTCCTGGCTATAAAGGCCGATAACCTGAAGGATTACTCCTCCATTCCGCCAAGTTCACTTTTTACCCTTTTACACTTTTCAGGGCCGACCTCACACAAAAGATTTTCATCCGCCTCTATGCAGGTCTCGCATATTTCCCAGTGTTTGCAGTTAAGGTTCTGTGATAAGTCTCTTCTACACTCCGAACAAAACAAAAAACCACAATCCATACAAAGCCCAATAGTGCAGTCCTGAATCCCCTCAACTTCATCACAGTCTCTTGTCTCGGTGCTTCTACACTGAGGACAGGCGCCTATCATTATTTCAGAAACAAGTTGCTCCTCTGATGATACCTCATCCACTGCCTTCTTCAGGGCATTCTGAATTTCTTCAGGTAAGGACTTCCATACTTGCCAAATATTTTCCATGTTTTCCATTTTTTAATTTTAACATACTGTTTCCAGTGATTCCCAAACATCCATTTTTATAATGGAACGAGCCTGCTCATCTTCTGAACGATGGAAGAATTAGCCTTTCCTTATCCTTAACATGTTATTGCCGCCTCTCTGAAACTCATATTGCACTTTTATAATCTATGCTTTGATACACAAAATTGTTTAATTTTTCAGACAGCTAAGGTGAGCTTTTGTAATGATTTACTTGAATATATCCGAATGCGTTCCGGTTCTTTCAAAGAAGATTTCCTCTCCGCTCACTCTGTAGATAAGTATCCAGTCAGGTTCTATATGGCAATCCCTTGACTCTTTGAAGGTTCCGGTAAGTGGGTGGTCCTGATATTTCTCGTCTAATGGCAGCTCTTTAACAAGGTGTTTCATTACGGACAGGAGTTTGTTCATCTCCTTCCCCCGTTTCTGACACTTTTTATAATCCTTCTCAAATTTCCTGGTAGTTCTGAATTTGAGCATTATCTGCCCATCTTTTTCACGAACTCATCAAGATTGTCGTAGGAATTAATTTCTTTGCCTTCACGGGATTTCTTCAAAACCTCAGCAGTTTCCTCATTTGGTATCTCAACATTGAATGGTAAGCCCCGCCTCATTTTCACCTGGCGATAAAAAATATTTATCGCCTCAGTACTGGTCAAGCCTAACTTGTGAAATATACGTTCAACATCGGCCTTCAAACCATCTTCAGTTCTTGCTCTTATCATTGCAGTCTTTGCCATATGCACCTCCTGTAATATTGTATCCCGATTGAGATACTCAAGTAAAGGGCATTATGGCATGGGGTCCCCCGAACTATTAGAAGTGGGCTTATTATGTCGGGCCAACTGCCCGACAATTTATCGCGCCCACTCAGGTCGAGCCGTGGCCGGCAGTGCAGCCATAACAATGTTCATCCACTGTTATCGGTCTTTCGGCAAGTCTTGATAAGTCAAAGTCCTTAACTGACTGAGGACAAGCTCTGTCGAGCTTAAGTCCGAGTACCTGGTTAAAGTCGCAGTCATAGAGGATGCCGTCCCAGCCGATACTTATGAGACGTCTGCACATCAGTCCTTCAAGGGTCAAGGGGTTAAAGGCGTCTTCCAGTTTGGCCATATACTTTTCGAGATTATTACTCAGGATCAAGTGTTCCCTGAACCGGCCAATAGGCATATTTGCAAATGCATAGAGTCCATCAAAGGTTATCCCGGACCTCTTGCTCAACTCCCGTTTATAATCTTCATCCAGGATCTCTTGAGATGGAGCCAAAAAAGTCCCGGAGGGATTATATACAAGATTAAGTTTCTTGTCAGATGTACCACCTGCATAACCGAGCTTGTTCAATTTCTTAAGGGCCCCTATGCTCTTTTCAAAGGTCCCTTTCCCTCTCACCCGGTCGACTACGTTTTCTGTATAGTAGGGGAGAGAAGCGATAATCTCAATGGAGTTCTCTGAATAAAATTCAGCCAGGTCTTCCATCCCTTCTTCAAAAAAGATTGTCAGGTTAGTGCGACTAATTACATGACTTCCTGAAGCGCCCGCTTTCTCAGCAAGGTATCTGAAATGAGGGTTCAACTCGGGAGCGCCGCCTGTAATGTCAAGGCATTTAATATTATTCACCTTCAGGACATCGAGCACGGTCTCCACTGTCTCTCTATCCATTTCCTGGTCCTTGTCAGGTCCGGCAGAGACGTGACAGTGCTTGCAGGCCATATTGCACTTGTAGCCGATATTTACCTGAAGGATGTCTATCCCTTTGGCCCTTAAAGGCTGCTGCCGGATGCTCAGTATCCTGTCTTCGAACTTCATGCCTCTTACCCTACAATGACATCTTGTCCACGGTATTATGTGCCTGAATCCCATGAATAAGCGAAGCGCCGCCCCGCACAGCTGAGGCAACATGCACGGCCTCTGTGATATGTTCGAGGCTCATCCCCTCTTCGAGACAACTTTTTGAATATGCGTCAATGCAGTATGGGCACTGAATGACATGGGCCACAGCAAGCCCTATAAGCACTTTTTCTCTCTTGCTCAGGACACCGGGTTGCAGCGCAGCGTTGTACCAATCCATGAACTTACTGAACAACTCAGGATGATATTTCCCTATCTCACCGAACCTGCCGAGGTCTTCATCTCTGTAATATTCCGTCATATAATCTCCTCCCTTTCAGTTGTTCTTATCTTTTCGATTTATACAAATTCAGCAATTTTTTCGTCGCAATCGGAAAAATCCCAAGGAGTGTAAAAGAAAGAATCAGCCCGGGGGAAAGGATCCCTGAAAGGGAATTGATCTTCGCGAGTTCTTTTCCTGCATTAACGTAAACTATTGTCCCCGCAAGCATGCCAGCCTGCGATACCCAGAAGAAAGTGCGCAAAGGCATCTTTGTCAGTCCCATAACAAGGTTTATGAGCCAGAACGGGAAGACGGGAATCAATCTCAGAGTGAATAAATAGAACGCCCCTTCTTTTTCTATACCCTCGTTGACTGTTTTAAGCTTGTCATTGAATTTGTTTTGCACCCAGTCGCGTAAGACAGACCTTGAGACAAAGCACGCTAAGGTGGCGCCTATGGTACTTGCAAAGGAAACAATGACGGTACCCGTCAAGAGTCCGAAAAGCGCACCTCCCGCAAGGGTCATGATCGCGGCTCCAGGCAAAGATAACGACGTCGCAAGGATATAGATCGCCATGTACGCTGCGATTACCATAAGGCGGTGATCTGCATAGAGGGTGACGAACCTGGCCTGGGATGCCTTGATGTACGGCAGAGTAAAATACTGCCCGAGACCGAGGACCTTAAAGATCACAGCAAGTCCCACTACTACGGTCACAACTACTATCCGTCTTGTGATGTTCCTATTCATCAAGCTTCTGGCCCTGGCAGACCCGCGCCCGGAAATATCCAATCATAATTACATATTATATATTGTCAGTGACCGGCGGCATCGCCCCAAAGCTCTTTAAGCCTTTGGTCACGACCGCATCTGTAACGGTAGTATTTGTAACGGATCGGGTTCTTTTTGTAATAGTGCTGGTGGTAATCCTCGGCAGGGTAGAACTCAGTGGCCTGCACAATCTCGGTTACGATTGGTCCTTTGAAGGGTTTGTTCTTTTCCAACAGTTCCTTTGACTGCAGCGCCTGCCGGTGCTGTTCTTCATTATGATAAAAAATTGCACTTCTATACTGATGCCCCGAGTCACAGAACTGCCGGTCCTTGACGGTCGGGTCGATGTTGTGCCAAAAGGCGTTCAGGAGCCTTTCATAGGTCACTTTTGCCGGGTCATAGACGACCTGAACTGACTCGGCGTGCCCGGTCTCTCCTGCTGAGACCTCTTCATAAGTTGGATGCTTTTTCCACCCTCCGGTGTAGCCGGATGTGACCGAAACTACACCCGGGATCTCGTCGAAGGCGTGTTCCATGCACCAGAAGCAGCCGCCTGCAAAGGTCGCTTTCTCAAGATTAGTTGCAGCCGTTACTGTGGTGATTGCGATGAGCATTACTGACAGTCCCATAATAGTGATACCAAGCATTTTCATTATGCCTCCTTCATCATCGTTGAGTTTACCGGGCTTCAGCAAGATAGCATCTCTTAGCTGTAGCAGGTTAAAACAGGAACAGTAAAAACATAGTGTATTTTTGCTCTCATGAATGCATCCTCGTCCGGCACTATACCAAAAACTATACCAAAAGAGAT
>JBEKJD010000230.1:0-5086 GCA_050011415.1 Dissulfurispiraceae bacterium
GTTGTGGTGACCTTTTTTGACTTTGCCTGAATCTTTGACGGAGCGCCTAATGACAGCTCGCGTGCCCTCTGAGCAGCAATAACTACAAGCCTGTACCTGCTGTCAATCTCCTTTTTGTCATATTCAACAGGTAATGAAATTATATCCACGTTATGCTTCCTCCTCAAAAAAGTTTTTATTTATCCACTCTTGATCGATTCTCGTTGTACGTATCCTTGCAGCTGCAACAATGGAGACCAGCTCTTTGAAGGCTTCTTCCATTATATCATTTACTATAACATAATCGTATTTTTTGTACTCCCTTATCTCCAATATGGCATTTTTAAGCCTTATTCCAATTGCTTCTTCCGGGTCGGTCATCCTTTCCACAAGTCTCTTTCTGAGCGCCTCCATCGAGGGGGGCAATATGAATATGAAGATGCAATCCAAAAGGTTCTTTTTTATTTGACTGGCGCCCTGAACATCTATATCCAGTATCACATCAATCCCCGCATTAGCCAGTTCCTCAATCCTCTTCCTTGAGGTCCCATAATAATTGCCGTGCACCTCGGCCCATTCGACGAATACACCTTCAGCAATCATGGCCTGGAAAGTGTCTTTCTCCACAAAGGTATAGTGCACGTCGTTCGTTTCATCAGGCCTCGGAGGTCTGGTTGTATACGATACAGAATGCCGTATCATGGGAAGGGCTGCGCAGAGTTTGTTGCACAAAGTGGTCTTTCCGGCGCCTGATGGAGCAGATATTACAAAGAAACTACCTTTCCTCATCTTCGTCCACAATCTCCTTGTCGCCCTCTTTTACGCCGGTAATCCTCTGTGATATGGTTTCCACCTGGATGGCGGACAATACTATATGGTCGCTGTCAGTCACGATTATAGACCTGGTCTTTCTCCCCTCGGTTGCATCAATAAGTTTTCCCCTGCTGCGGGCTTCCTCTCGCAATTTTCTGATCGGGGAGGAGCCGGGATTGATAATGGCTACCACCCTTGATGCATGTATAACATTGCCGAACCCTATATGTATAAGCGAGCCTTTCATAATTATCTACCGAGCATCTTTCAAAAGTTTAAAGTTGTCATTCCCGCAGTCTGTTAGCGGGAATCCAGTGCTCTTAAAAAAACATCTTCTGGATTCCCGCTTTCGCGGGAATGACGGACAAACAGCACGTTTGCAAAATACTCTACTCTATATTTTGCACCTGTTCCTTTAGCTTTTCAATACCCGTTTTAACTTCGATGGCAAGATTTATGATTCTTATGTCGTCCACTTTTGACGCAATTGTGTTAGTTTCACGGTACATCTCCTGCATAAGAAAGTCGAGTTTTCTGCCTATCGCCTCGCCGCTGGCGATGAAGACATTAAACTGCTGTAAATGGCTGCGAAGACGCGCCAATTCCTCTGTGATGTCGCTCTTCTGCGCAAGCAGGGCAATTTCCTGTGCAAGTCTGGCCTCATCTATTGTAACAGAGGAGGACAGTTCGGCAACTTTCCTTGAGAGCACTTCCTTATGGGTATTCGTCATGCCGCGCGAAAGCGTCTCCACTTCAGCCCTGAGCGTCTCTACCCTGCCGGCATGTGATTCCAATTCTTTTTTGATTGCCTCCCCCTCTTTCCTGCGCATCTCATCAACACGCGCAACAGCATCCCGCAGCGCATCAAAGAGATCATCAGTACTGTAGGTTGGCTCTTCCATGAGCAAAAACTCACGGTACCATGATAAAAAACCGATATCAAGAGACCCCGGAATTGACAAGGTTTTCTGCAAATCCAAAACCGTGTCATAAATCTCTTTAGCCAGTTCCTTGTTGGCACGCACCCTGAATTGACGTTTATCGGTCAGTGAGATAGTGACGTCAAACTTGCCCCGTGCGAATTGGTCTTTGATCAAATTCCTGACCGGTATCTCATGCTCCATCAGAAAAGAAGGCATCCTGACGTTAACGTCGATATAACGATGGTTTAGAGACCGGACCTCGACTTTGAAACCCTTCTTTTCAGCAGCCCCATACCCTGTCATGCTCCGGATCATGTCTTTACCCCCAAAATTTTCACTGTCTTTCTCCTGGACGTCTCGCCCCGCAATATTATTATATCGCTTTTCTTTACGCCGTATTCTTCTGCCAAAAGAGATATGAGCTGCTCGTTTGCAGCGCCGCCGACAGGAGGAGCGGTAACTTTGACCTTAAGAATATTATCCATGACCCCGGTAATTCCTGTTTTTGAAGACCGGGGGGCAACTTTAACTTCTATAATTATACCATCCCTGGTTTTACTGCAGGGGATATCCAATTTGCCTTCCTCATCCCCAAAAAGTCTGCGACTTTCCGGGGACCCCTTTTCCTCATCCCCAAAAAGTCTGCGACTTTCCGGGGACCCCTTTTCGCAACACGAAGTTATAATATACCTCACCTACTGTGAGTGTTACAACAGCGAGTATGACGCCGGCAATCACATCAACTGCATAATGATACCTGCAGTATACGGTTGCCGGAATCAAAAGAAGCACAGGTACCAGCATCCAGCGGAACAGTGTCCTGTCGTAGCGGTATGCAAGAAAAAGCACCGTGAGCGCAATCCCGGTATGGCCGCTGGGGAAGGCATCCCTCTTGATTCCCTCCATGAGATTTAGCGCGTTTTGTATAGGCACTGAGACCAGGAAACCATCCAGATCCATGTCATAAAGGTGCCGCATTGCGTACCGCGGACCGACTGCAGGGAAAAGCAGGTAGCCTATATAGGAAAGATAAAAACAAAAAAGCATCAGGAAAAGCGATTTCTCAAATGCCTCCGTTTTTCCCTTTGCCCTTAACATAACGCCGAGGTGAACGGGAATAAAATAATAGGTTAAGTATGCAACCTGCAGAATATCAGTCATCCAGGGATTGATGAACTGCTCGAGGAAAACAGTAGGGTAAACGCCGAATATACGGTAATCAGCCCTTATAAGCAGGTAATCAATATCGTGCGGGTTAACAGCGTGTACAAGCAGGCCGAGGCTGTCGAAAATAACAAGTACGCTGATAACTGGAAAGATTATATCGCGTGTGACCTTAAGGAAAGGATTAACTCTGCTCAGATAAACAAGCATTATCTGAAAAAGCATTATTGATGAATAGATAAGGACAAGATACCCTGCAGACGGGACAACTGCATAATAAATTACCGTCAAAACAAGCAGGAAGAAACTGAAGACAACAGTAACAGAATCAGCAGGCCTTAATTTCAGCAACCACCGCATCATCTCAGAGCTTGCTCAGCGCCCTTATGACAGACTTTCCCCTTTTTGAAAGTTTGTATGGGTTGCCCTTTCCGGAACAGGCCTCTTCATATTCCCCGCCGGAATTTGTCCACTCACCCAAGGCCCCCTTCATGTCCGTCTCATCTCCAGCCCCGCCTTCAATCCCCCCGGCACCTCTTCCTGCCACTTCTGCCGACACAATTTGGATAAACGCATCCGAAGGCACGGGAATGGAATTGACAGCCCATGCATGGCGGGCGATTTCTTTGTCCGAACTGACAACAATCCATTCCTTACGGTCTTTCGTGATGATCCTCCTGATGACCTCGTCAGCCTTTTCGCCGAGCCCTGAATAAATAACTGCCACACCACCCCGGACTGAAAGGTTCTCATTGCCACGGCCTGCCTTATATCCGTCAAATACGATGGTTATATCATGCAGTTTGGACCGCTTATACCGAATCATGAGGTCAATGATATCTTCACGCGCTTTTTCCCTGCTGCTGTGGGCAGTCCCTATGACATTGTATCCGTCAATAATAATGCTGGAAATGGCGGCCCCTCCAAGAGTATATGAGTACATGGGTAAAAACTCATCCTCTCATTTACTCATACACTCCTATACCCATTTACCATCGACTCATACGCGGTTGCATGGTCTCTGCTCAATCTGGCGCCACGTATCGTCATCAATTTCGTTAATATAATCTGCAAGCAGGTAACTCTCACCGCATTCCATGCAGCGCAGCAACACTGACTTTCAGCCGATAACCAGTTTAAGCTCCCCGTTACATTTCCTGCATTTCATAAAAAGCCCCTCTCCTGATAATTGAAATACTTTTTAATATACCATAGAATCACAGTCTGTTTATAAACAGGCTTCTGTATCAACGGTAGTCGTGTTGGTTGGAGAAGATATGGCAGGAGTTATGCGGCACATCATTGCTGGTCAATTTTTATAATTCCCTTCTGGATGGCGAATTTGAGTAAATCGGTCCGGTTGTGTAGATCGAGTTTTTCGCTGATATTGCTTTGATGGGCTATAACGGTTTTAACACTTATATTCAGGAGGCCGGCTATTTCTTTATGAGTACCTCCCTCGGCCAACAGTTTTAATACCTGTTTTTCCCGGTCGCTGAGCCTTTCATAGGGCTCCTCAATGACCGGCTTTTTACCTATATTAAGATAGCCCGAGACTACTTCAGATGCAATGGATGAAAACAGATAGCATTCTCCTTTGCTTACCGCCCTGATCGCAGTCACCAGCTCACTTCCGACCGCCTTCTTGAGCAGGTATCCCAAGGCCCCTGCCTTAAGAAATCGCGCAACGTATTCTTTGTCATCATATTGCGTAAGTATGAGTATCTTCGCACCCGGATCCAGCTTTTTGATCTCAATGGTGGCTTCCAGGCCGCCCAGTGCAGGCATCGATATATCCATAACCACGACATCGGGCTTGCTCTTTTTATACTTTTCGATCGCATCTAGGCCGTCCGACGCCTCGGCAATGACCTCTATATCGTCATGAATTCTGAGAAAGGCCGCAATGCCCTCTCTCACAAGCGCATGATCATCGGCGATCAGAACAGTTATCCTGGACATTATTCCGTTCCCTCCGTGTCCTGCGGCACAATAACACAAATACGTGTGCCCTTGCCAACTGTTGAAGATATTTCAAACTTCCCATCCATGAGCTCCACCCGCTCTCTCATGCCCAGTATCCCGAGGCCCCTTGAACTTACCGAGGCGGCTTTGAGCGCTTCGCCAACATCGAATCCGGTCCCGTCGTCCTCTATGGTGGCACATACCTCGCTGGAATCCGCATCGAGCGTCACAAAGACTTTAGT
>JBEKJD010000231.1:0-5050 GCA_050011415.1 Dissulfurispiraceae bacterium
TTCCCGCGAAGGCGGGAATCCGGAAAAAGCAAGGAACTGGATTCCGGGTCAAGCCCGGAATGACGACAAAAAATGTAAATAACTAATAGGGACAGGACACTAGAAACAATGACAAATCCTCTCAAACAGGAAATTCAATCTGATGGAAGGATACGAAAGTGGAGCTATATAGGGGAAGTTGAGAAATATCTGAGAGTCATTTTTTTGGATGACGGAGAAACTGTTCATAATGCTTTTTTGGATAGAAATTTTAAGTAGGAAGGAAAATTAAAATTCGTTATTTCTCAGATACAGATACGGCGTTGATTGAGTTTTCAAATGTTGCTGTTGTTGATACAAAAGAAATATCGGAAAACCTTTACATAGACTTGGATGAAAAGGGCAATCTTGTAAGCATGACCATTGAACATGCCAAAGAAAAAGCAGGCATTTCAGAAGTATCTTTTCTGCAAATGGAAAAGACAAGCGCATAAGAAATTAATCCGCGGGACTCCTTTTCACTGCGTTCGTGATTTAAGGCTGCGCGGCAATCTCAGCGTGTAACGTGTAACAAGTGTAACAAAAAGATTGCTTCACTCCGTTCGCAATGACATTTTCCATTTAGGCATTCGGGCTGAAATAAGAACTTTATTTTTTTAAATGATTTATGTTATATTCTTCTTTCCCGGTGGTTTGGGAAGGCTGCTTTTGGATACTTCCGTGTAACTTGACAAGGGAAGATTTCTCTGGTAGACTTAACGGGTTTTCCGGTAAATCGGAGCTTTTCATTAATAATGAGTTATTGTGTGGAGGAAAAGTGCCTACAATCGCACAGTTAGTCAGGAACGGAAGAAAGAAAGTTGAGAGGAAGACCAAGAGCCCTGCGCTTAAGAGCTGTCCTCAAAAACGCGGAGTGTGTGTAAGAGTGTATACCACCACGCCAAAGAAGCCGAACTCGGCTTTGAGGAAAGTGGCAAGAGTCAGGCTTACAAACGGTATGGAGGTTACAGCTTATATTCCTGGAGTCGGGCATAACCTTCAGGAGCATTCCATAGTCCTGATTCGAGGCGGCAGGGTCAAGGACCTTCCCGGTGTCAGATACCACATATTGAGGGGAGCGCTTGACTGTGCAGGTGTTGCCGACAGGCGTCAGGGCAGATCCAAATATGGCGCCAAGAGGCCCAAGTAAGCAAGTCAAAATCTAAATATAACCGGAGTATGATACATGGCAAGAAGAAGAGTAGCTGAAAAGAGAGAGATTCTCCCCGACCCAAAATACAGCAGCAAGCTGGTGAGCAGGTTTATGACTGTCCTGCTCAAGGACGGAAAAATGTCTACTGCAGAAGCCATTTGCTACGGGGCCTTCGACATCCTTAAGGATAAAACGGGGCAGGACCCGCTAAAGGTTTTCAAGACTGCTGTTGAAAATGTGAAGCCTCTTCTCGAAGTTAAACCGAGGAGGGTAGGCGGCGCCACCTACCAGGTGCCTATGGAAGTGAGGCCTCAGAGGAAAATAGCGCTGGCTCTCAGGTGGGTAGTAAGCTATGCAAGGCTGCGCAAGGAAAAGACAATGAGGGAGAGAATTGCTGCCGAATTGCTTGATGCTTTCAACAATACGGGCTCTTCCATAAAGAAAAAGGAAGACACACATAAAATGGCTGAGGCGAACAGGGCCTTTGCCCACTATAGATGGTAGAGACACGGGGTCCCCGAAAAGTCGAAGACTTTTTGGGGCGGAGAAGAGGAGGATATGTCCACTGAAAGTCAAACACTTCCAGGGGGTGAATTAAAGCGCATGGCAAGAGCTTCTTTAGAAAATACACGTAACATCGGAATAATGGCGCACATCGATGCCGGAAAAACGACAACGACTGAGCGCGTACTTTTCTATACAGGCGTTACATATAAAATCGGCGAAGTGCACGAAGGCACGGCAGTTATGGATTGGATGGTCCAGGAGCAGGAGCGGGGCATCACCATAACTTCGGCTGCCACCACATGTTCCTGGAGGGACACGGTCATTAACATAATCGATACGCCGGGTCACGTCGACTTTACTATAGAGGTGGAGCGTTCTCTCAGAGTGCTCGACGGCGCTGTTGCAGTGTTCGATGCCGTTGCCGGGGTTGAGCCTCAGTCAGAGACAGTATGGAGGCAGGCCAACAAATACAATGTTCCGAGAATTGCTTTTATGAACAAAATGGACAGAGTGGGAGCCGATTTCTTCATGTCGGTCCAGAGTATGGTCCAGAGGTTGGGCGCCAATCCGGTCCCTGTTCAAATACCTATAGGCAGCGAAGATAAACTGAGGGGGTCCATCGACCTTGTGACGATGAGGGCCTTCTATTTTGATGACGAAACGCTCGGAGCAAAATATGTTGAGGATGATATCCCGTCTGATCTTTCGGCGAAGGCGAAAGAGATGAGGGAAAAGATGATCGAAGCGGTTGCCGATGTCGATGAAAAGATAATGGATAATTACATCTCCGGAAAAGAAATAGCGGTGGCGGATATCAGGAAGGCCCTGCGCCAGGGGACCATAGAGATGAAGCTTACCCCTGTAATATGCGGGTCTGCCTTTAAGAATAAGGGAGTGCAGTTGCTGCTCGATGCAATTGTCGATTACCTTCCTTCTCCGCTTGACGTTCCGGCAATACACGGGATACGGCCCTCCGACGGCGCAGATGTCGAACGGAAGGCCTCGGACAGCGAGCCCTTTGCCGCGCTTGCGTTTAAGATAATGGCTGACGCCTTTGTCGGACAGCTTACGTTCGTCAGGGTATATTCAGGGGTTTTAAGCGCAGGATCTTATGTCTACAATTCGACAAAGGATGTCAAGGAAAGGATCGGCAGAATGGTCAAGATGCACGCCAACAAAAGAGAGGAAACCAAGGAAGTAAGAGCGGGCGATATAGCTGCAGTGGTGGGATTGAAGAGCACCCTTACCGGCGATACCCTCTGCGATGAAGACAATCCTGTCATCCTCGAATCGATGGAATTTCCAGACCCTGTCATATCCGTTGCAATTGAGCCAAAGACAAAGGCGGACCAGGAAAGGCTTTCTCATTCCCTGGCAAAGCTCGCCCAGGAAGATCCTTCCTTTAGAGTCTCCTATAATGAGGAAACCGGCCAGACCATTATTTCGGGCATGGGGGAACTCCACCTTGAAATCATAGTTGACAGATTATTAAGAGAGTTTAAAGTCGGGGCCAATGTCGGCAAACCGCAGGTGGCATATAAAGAAACGATAAGAGGCACTTCGAAGGTTGAAGGCAAATTTGTGCGCCAGTCCGGCGGCCGCGGCCAATACGGGCATATTTGGATCGATATGGAGCCTCTTGAGCGCGGCAAGGGATTTGAATTTGCCAATAAGATCGTCGGCGGTTCAATACCGAGAGAATATATTCCCGCTGTTGAAAAGGGAGTAAAAGAGGCTATGGAGGGAGGGGTCCTGGCAGGCTATCCTCTTGTCGATGTAAAGGTGTCGTTGATCGATGGATCGTATCATGAAGTCGATTCCTCCGAGATGGCGTTTAAAATAGCGGGGTCTATGGCTTTGAAAGAAGGAGCAAAAAAGGCGCAGCTTGTTTTAATTGAGCCTATAATGAGTGTCGAAGTTGTCACTCCCGAAGAATACATGGGTGATGTTATCGGAGATTTGAATTCACGGAGAGGCAAAATCCAATCAATGGAGCAGAGGTCCGGCGCCCAGGTGATAAAGGCAATGGTTCCCCTGGCTGATATGTTCGGTTATTCCACGGACCTCAGATCCAAGACCCAGGGCAGAGCAACCTATACCATGCAATTCTCCAATTATGAAGAAGTGCCGAAAAATATCATGGAAGGTATCGTAGCTAAAGTGAAAGGAGAATAATTAAGGAGGCGATATGGCTAAGGCGAAATTTGAGAGGGTTAAGCCGCACGCGAATGTAGGGACGATAGGGCATGTAGACCATGGCAAGACTACATTGACGGCAGCTATAACGAAGGTATTGGCGATGAAGGGCCTTGCAAATTACAAGGCATATGATCAGATAGACAATGCGCCTGAAGAGAAGGCGCGTGGGATAACGATAGCGACGGCGCATGTAGAGTATGAGACAGAGAAGCGGCACTATGCGCACGTAGACTGTCCCGGACATGCGGACTATGTAAAGAACATGATAACAGGGGCAGCGCAGATGGACGGGGCCATATTGGTAGTAAGTGCTGCAGACGGGCCGATGCCGCAGACGAGGGAGCACATACTGTTGGCGCGGCAGGTAGGGGTGCCTTACATAGTGGTATTTATGAACAAAGTAGACATGGTGGATGACCCTGAATTATTGGACCTGGTGGAGCTTGAGGTAAGGGAGCTGTTGATCAAGTATGGATTTCCGGGCAATGATATACCGATAGTAAAGGGCAGCGCACTGAAGGCAATAGAGAGCACGAGCACAGATCCCAATGCGCCTGAGTACAAGTGCATACTTGAGCTTGGAGATGCGGTGGACAGTTACATACCGACGCCTGAGCGGCCGGTGGACAAGCCCTTCATCATGCCGATAGAGGATGTATTTTCGATATCTGGAAGAGGGACAGTGGTGACGGGCAGGGTAGAGAGGGGCATAGTAAAGGTAGGAGAGGAAGTAGAGATAGTGGGGTTGAGGGAGACGAGGAAGACAGTGGCAACAGGGGTGGAGATGTTCAGGAAGCTGCTGGATGAAGGGCGTGCCGGAGACAACATAGGGGTATTGCTGAGGGGAACAGGGAAGGACGAAGTGGAGAGGGGCATGGTGCTGGCAAAACCAGGCAGCATCACACCGCACACGAAGTTCAAGGCAGAGGCGTACGTACTTACGAAGGAAGAAGGCGGGAGGCACACGCCGTTTTTCAACGGTTATCGTCCGCAGTTTTATTTCAGGACAACGGACGTGACAGGTGTGGCGCAGTTGCCGGAGGGAGTAGAGATGGTAATGCCTGGGGACAATGTTACAATATCGGTTGAGCTGATAGTGCCCATAGCGATGGAGAAGGAACTGCGGTTCGCCATACGCGAAGGCGGCAGGACTGTCGGCGCCGGTGTAGTTAC
>JBEKJD010000232.1:0-5046 GCA_050011415.1 Dissulfurispiraceae bacterium
GATGAGATATTTTTAAAAACCATTATTCCAAATAGAAAAGCTACAAATATACACGTGAGGTCAAAAATATGAAGAAAATAATTTTAGACAATGAAGAAAAAGATATTATAGCGTCGTATGAGCGAGGCGAATGGAGACCTGTTAGGAACCAGCAACAGGAAATAAAAAAACTTCAGGCGTATGCAAAGAATACACTTCAAAAAGATAAGCGAATAAATATTCGGATGTCATCAAGAGATTTGGATCAGGTCCAGGTAATTGCTGCTCAGGAGGGAATCCCTTATCAGACATTGATATCCAGCATCATCCATAAATACGTATCCGGTTACTTATTAGAGAGAAAAAGGGCTTAAAACTTACACTATCTATGCTTCGGTGCCCTGCACCTCAATGATGCAAGGGTCCGGCGACAGAGAATTATAATTTTCTGAAATTGCGTCTTTGCGCTTCCAATCAACGTTTTCGGACAAACAGTCTCGCACTTTATAACGCCCCATAAGAAACAGCCTAAACATGACAGAGTTTTTAACCGGTTTACCAAGTAATAACCGCCATAGACGACTTTTCCCGACCATTGATTTCGACAAAGACTCATCTCCTTTCCAAGTGTGGTTCAAAAGGTGGCATACAGTGACTCGCATATTGTTATTTAGGCAATTTGTCGAAACGATTGTCAGGAAACATCATAACGTCGGTGACGCAGAGCGCCTTCCAAGTAGTCTTATTGCAAAGCCACTGTAAATATGATACAAAATTAACTATGGAGGAGCAACGGCTCATAACTATCCCCGAAACCGTCCTGAATGGGATGGAAAGAAAGGTGGAAGACCTCAAAACACTTATGGAGATGTCAGCCATCTTCTCATCAACGTTCAACCGTGACGACCTAATATCTCTCGTCATGGAAAAAGCTAAGATTCTCATGGATGCGGAGGCATGCTCACTTCTGTTTTATGACAAAGAGACGAACAGTCTTGAGTTTAAGGGGGCGATTTGCGAAGATGGGAAGACTTCAGATTGTTTGCAGAAAAAAGGCACTCTTGAAATCGGACAGGGCATCGCGGGTGCTGTCGCCAAGTCTCTTCAGCCGCTGTTCCTGGAAGACGTGTCCAACGACAGCAGGTTTAATCAGGAAGCGGACAGGTTTGCGGGATTACCGATAAAAAGCCTCATCGCAGTGCCGCTTATCGGGAGAAGCGGTCTCATCGGTGTTGCGGAGATACTCAATCCGAGGAAGAAGGATTATGACCCGGAGATATTTCAACTCCTCTCCAGGCAATTTGCGATCGCCATAGAGAACTCTTTTTTTTACGAAGAGTCCGTCGAGAGGGAACGGCTCAAGCGGGAACTTGATATAGCATCTGCACTCCAGAAGAGCTTTCTTCCGGAATCATCCACCTTTAGAAAAGGTGAACTGTCGATCAGCGCAATGAACATATCCGCTGAAAAGGTCGGTGGCGACCTGTATGATTTCTTTGAACAAGGTGAGGACAAAGTCGGGATACTTATAGGAGATACATCAGGGAAGGGCATAGCGGCAGCCCTTTATATGGCGAGGTTCATCAGCGATTTTCGGTACATCACGCAGCATATGGACCCTTCCGATATCATCTTGTCACGAATGAATTCTCTTCTTTCCAAATCCCCGCGGGGGATGTTCCTCACTTGTATTTGCATGCTGGTGGATATTGTAACGGGTGGCGTGCATTTATCGGTGGCTGGTCATCCACCTTTCTTATGGATAACAAAAGGGCAGCTGCAGGTGATGTCTGTTGAAGCGGGTCCGCCCCTGGGAATTATTGCAGCGGAATATCCTGCAACGACGATATCACTCGAAAGGGGAGACAGGCTGCTTCTGCTTACCGACGGCGCCTTCGACGCAAAGGACAAGGTCGGGCAGAGGCTCGGCTTTGAGAACCTTGTCAGGTTTATAGACGCGCACCAGAAAGAAACAGATCTCGTCAATGTTATTACTGACTATGTTGATGATTTTTCAAAAGGGGCTGAAAGGTCCGACGACGTCACTATCGTAGAAGTCAGATGGGGTTAACTCACATTAAAGAAATAGATATCTTCAACTGCCCCTGCCAAAGGAAATACCTAGATTTCTCATTCTAGCTCTTAATGTACTTGCGTTTATCCCTAGCACTTCTGCAGCCCCCCCTTTCCCATGGACTTTGCCTTTCGTAAGGTCTAGAACATATTTAATGTGGCGCGCCATTACATCATCCATTAATAGAGATTCAATGCCTGAAGACCGAACAATTGTTTCCTTTGTCTCTTTGTGAGGCAGCAGATTATCAAAAGATAGCGATTCTCCTTCCTTGTTTACTATAAGTGCCCGCTCCACGACGTTTTCAAGCTCCCTTACGTTTCCAGGCCAATCGTACGCCATGAGCAGGTCAATTGCCCCAGGTGAGAGGCGTGGAGGGTTTTTTATTCCGAGTTCCTTTGATTTACGATCGATAAAATGACGTACAAGAGCGGGGATATCAGATTTCCTTTCCCGAAGCGGAGGGATCACGATAGGAAATACGTTCAGCCTGAACCAGAGGTCTTCACGGAAGGTTCCTTCCCTGATCATGTCTTTGAGGTTGCGGTGGGTTGCAGCGACGATTCTTATATCAACCTTTACGGGACCTGATCCTCCGACCCGATCGAACTCTTTCTGTTGCAGCACACGGAGCATTTTTACCTGCGCCTGCAGCGTCAACTCCCCTATCTCGTCCAGAAAAACGGTCCCGTTATCAGCACGCTCGAAAATGCCGCGTTTTAAGGACACAGCGCCCGTGAACGCCCCCTTTTCGTGACCGAACAGCTCACTGTCAACGAGCGTTTCAGGAATGGCGCCGCAGTTGACCCTGATGAACGGGCCCTCCCGGCGCATTGAAAGATTATGAATCGCGTTGGCAACTATTTCCTTGCCGACTCCCGTTTCACCGAGCAAAAGTACAGGACTGCTCAGATGGGCAACCTGCGCCGCCTTCTTCATAACATCCTTCATTCCCACTTCACTGCCCGTAAGTCTATCCCCGGAAAGCCGCTTCACCTCTCCTTGAAGGTGACGGTTATCATCAGCAAGCCTGTCCTTCAGTTTGAGTACTTCCTCATGCCTCAGGGCATTGGAAAACGCGATAGCAAAAGGCTCTTTCAAAAGCGATACGAGTCGTGCATGTTCCTCGGTATGTGTAGGCTCTCTTTCCGTGCAGATGGCGAGAGAGCCTATATTGTGGCTCTCCAGAATGAGGGGCATTACAATACCCGATGTGGCGGGTTTTCTTTGAAACTGCTGACCGAAAATATCTGATATGACAAAAAAAGCCGGATCGGAATTCGAACGGTGAAAAATTTTTACGTTTCCGGTATGAAGGAGTTTCATAATAAACTCCCGTGCCTCGGGGGGAATAAGGGTAAATATGTTTACCGCTTTACTTTCCTCTTTTGTTGCGACGACGAGTGTCCTTACAGAAGCCAGATCAGTCTGATAAAGGTGAAGACTCATCCAATCGACCGGAATCGTAAGAGAGAGGTACGAAAGGCATCGTCCTACTGCTTTTGAAAGGTCGAGGCTGCTCAGTATCTGGATCGTTGCCTGTCTGTAAAATTCATTTTCGTCCATTCAATATCTCCTCAGGAACCCTCAAAATGCATTTTGTCATATATCGCTATATTAGCCGTTATTGCCAAATATGGCAATGAAAATTGTGACATATGACACTTGTGGGATTCTATCTTATATATCCCATTGAAATTAAAATATTATTTGTCTGGCACGATAGTGGCAATATACGGAATGTAAAAAGATAAATAGATGATCACAGATCTACACAACGTCTGAAGCTGTCTAAGGAGATTATAATGGGAGCCAAGGAAAAAAGAGCTAGGTACAAGGAAGAGTTTCGACGGGAGATTCTCCATGCAGCACGGGATTTTTTTATAAATGAAGGTTACGAAAAGTTCTCTATGAGAAAGCTCGCCGAAAAAATAGAGTATCCGCCGACCACCATCCATCTTTATTTCAAAGATAAGGATGATCTGCTTTTCGCAATTTGTGAAGAGGTTGCCGGGCACTTTTTCGCTGACCTGACCAAAATCAGAACGGCACACAGTGATCCGCTCGAGTCCCTTCGTCAAGCACTGCTCTATCTAATAGAGTTCAGATTTGATAAACCTGACGAATATAAACTTTTTTTCATCACGAGCCCCAAAGTGTACGGCACCCTTGACGATTTCATGGAAAAGAAATCGATGGCACGGAATTCCTATTTCGTATTCAGGGAAATAGTGAGGAATTGCATAGCAACAGGGAAGCTTCAAGAAATAGATATCGATGTTCTGGCGCAGGTTCTTACCGTAGCAACGCATGGATTGGCAGCACTGACCATCTATAAAACAAGTTTCCCCTGGCTCGACCGCAACGTGCTGGCCCATACTCTGGTTGAAGGATTGCTGAGGGGTTATCGGAAGTGATTTTTTTATTTTCATCTAAGAACGTTTCAAAGGAGGAAAGTTATGGATACTTCAATCGTCAGCGTAATGGCTGGAGTGTTAGGATCGGTCTTCGGCGCTTCAACAACGATCGCGATCGCCTGGATCACTCAAAAAACGCTCCATAAGCGTGAGTTGATTCGAGGGGAGATCGACAAGCGCGAAATGCTATACGGCGAGTTCATCGCCGAGTGCTCAAAACTCATTCTTGACGCGTTCGGGCATACATTGGAAAGGCCCGAGACGCTGTTGTCCGCGTATGCACTGCTGAACCGCATTCGGCTTTCGGCATCCGACACGGTTTTTGCGCGTGCGGAACACATCTTGATGTGGATCACGGAACGATACTTCTCGCCCAACCTTACAACCGAGGACATGCGTGCGCTTGTCCATTCGCCGGGGAATGACCCGCTGAAACCGTTCAGCGAGGCCTGCCGCGACGAACTCAAATCGATCACATCGGTCCACGGGGATTTCGTTACAGCTCATTTTCGTTGTAAAAAGTAGACATCAAAGGGTAAACGGGGTAAAATTTTTTTAGGTTATAAACGGGAGAGG
>JBEKJD010000233.1:0-5014 GCA_050011415.1 Dissulfurispiraceae bacterium
TCTATTTCGCATGCGTAATCACCTGTGCCGCGGTTATACCGCATATGCATTTCGAAACTATTGTAAAGAGTCTGCCAATCTGATGATTGATAACGGTTTGATGCAGGCCCCTTATCAGAGTTCCTGCTCATACAAAAAATCCTGTGATTGCCGGCGCCATTATTGCTGCGCTTAAGCTCCATTATACCCGCCAGCTTATCCAGCCATTCTTCCAAACCTTTATCAGCATAGATAGTCCACCTTAGATCATCATTGAGATCTATATGGTAACTGCTGCTATTAAAGTTCATTACATTAAGCATGTAGCATTTATAGTACAAACTTAATACGGCAGTGTCAAGTAATTCGGAACATGGTGTAATTCGGAACATGGTGTCGGAACATGGTCTTTTCTGTAAATGTTTACCGGTATCTTGCCTTGACATTGCAGTAGAAAAAAGTTGACGATGATTGCACCTGCTCGTTAAAATAGTGGCTATGTTAGGCAGGCTTATATATACATCCCGAAAGGAAAGGTCTCTCACCGGAGAGGAACTCGCTGCGAGCGCCGGGATACCGGCAGAACTTCTGCGGGACATTGAAGAAGGCGCTGTGATACCACCCATAGATCCTAAAATTGTCCTCAGGATAGCAGACCAGTTTAAATTCAGGCAATCACAGGATTTTATATATTTCATGAAGTGCAACAGGGCGCGGAAGTTTAAGACATATGTGGTAGGTCTTCCAAAGACCGGCACGAGATCCCTTACTGGTATCTTTGGCGATTACTGTGCCGGCCATGAATTTAACCAGTTGGATACCCAGCAGATGATTATCAGACACACCGATAACCTGGTATCATATGCAGAGTATCGGGATTTCGTCATGAAACGTGACGCTATGAGCAGATTTCTGGAATTAGACTCGGCCCATTTTAACCGCCACTATATGGATATACTTGCCGAGGTCTATCCGGAATCTAAATTCATCTTTCTTATAAGGGACTGCTTTTCATGGGTGGAGTCCTATATTAATTATTTCACCATACCGGACAGAGAAGCCATACAGGCAAAGCCGGAGTATAATGGACTGCCCTTTGACCTGCCAAAGGGAGATAATGAGGCGAAAAAAGAACTGATCAGAAACTTTGACAAATATATAGATGCGCCGCTTTCCCACTGGACAACGGAAAACCTTAAGATGATAGAGAACTGCCGAAGGCTTCCGGACAACCGGTACCTGATCATCAGGACCAATGAAATCAGCGACCGGATAGACAAAATAGCCGGGCTTGTGGGTGTCGAAGCCGATACCCTGATACGTGACCACTCTCATTTACATAAGGCCTCGTATCATGTCAACATTCTGAAGCGTCTGGATCCTCAATTTTTAGAGGAAAAGTTCGACACCCATTGTTCATACCTTATGAATGAGTTCTTCCCTGGTTATACGCTTAAAGATTTCCTCGCGAAACAAAAGCAGTAATGCGATATGGGGCACCAGGTAAAGGGTGCCTTGTCAAGGGCTGAAGGCAAAATTTTCACCTGACTTCTACAGCCGCACTCAGTACAATTAGCACGGCAAGAAAAGGTATAGTATAATTAGAGTTTGTTTATAAATTGCCTTTATACATTTTTCGTCGTCATTCCCGTGAAAACGGGAATCCAGTGTTTTCAAGGCATTCTGGATTCCCGCCTGCGCGGGAATGACAGAAAACTTGAGTTTATAAACAGACACTAATTAGGAAATTGGAAAAGTTATTTTACGGACGCACACAAAAAGAAATTTAAAGAGATAGCCGGCGATCTACTGATTGAGTTAGGCTATGAACTCTTAGGGAACTATTATGGCCTGCATAGAAATTATTGCTGTGGAAGGGGAACCGGAGTTAAAGGACTTTATCGACCTGCCATGGAGGATCTATGCTGAGTACCCCAACTGGGTCCCTCCCCTTAGGCAAGAGGTCCGCCGGCAGCTGGACCCTCACATACACCCTTTCTGGGAGTTTTCCGAGCGCATCCTTTTTCTGGCCCGACGCGGTCCAAAGACGGTGGGAAGGATCGCGGGCATTATAGATCGCAATTATAACCGGTTCCACAATGAAAATATGGGCATTTGGGGATTCTTCGAATGTGCTGACGATCAGGAGGCCGCGACTGCTCTCTTCTCTTCCGTGGAAACGTGGGTCCGCGAGAAAGGGATGACCTTCATTCGAGGCCCACTCAACCCGTCCACCAATTACGAGGTGGGCCTGCTCATTGAGGGATTCGATTATCCGCCTGCCTTGATGATGGTATACACACCGCCGTACTACCCAAGGCTGGTCGAAGCGTGCGGACTAACCAAAGAGAAGGACCTGCTGGCTTTTTTGATAGACGGAGATTACCGGCTTCCCGGGTGGATGGACCATCTTGCTGAACGGATAGCCAAAAAAAAAGGGGTGCATGTCAGGCTCTTTCGTCCAAAAGAAGAGGACGCTGAGTTTGCCCTGATCAGGGAGATCTATAATGACGCCTGGTCTGCTAACTGGGGTTTCGTCCCCCTGAGCGATAATGAGATGCGGGACATTCAAAAAAACGTAATGGAATTCGCGGACCCGGACATGGCTTTCTTCATCTATTATGAGGACGAACCCGCAGCATTCTGCCTGATTTTTCCTGACGTGAACCCGCTTCTCAAGCGTCTCAACGGGCGGATCGGTCTCATAGGTTTGCTGAAGTTCCTCATTTATCGGCGGGAGATCAATGGATTGCGGTTGTTGATGCTCGGGATCAAAGAGAAGTTCCGACAACTGGGACTCCCAATGTTAGCCCTCCACCACGTGTATAAGGTTGTGAGTAAAAAAGAGAAGTATCGTTATTTGGAGATGGGCTGGACACTTGAGGACAACGAGTCGATCAACTCTTTGATAGAGGAAGCGGGCGGAAAAAGATACAAAAAATATCGAATATTCAGAAAGCCCTTATGAATAGAAAAACCACCGGACCAGGATATCGTGTGCATCTCCTCGCGGTGATAAGATGGCTGTCCGGGGTTGCGGCCCGATACGCCCTCCAGGCGCCCAGGCTCTACGCTCCGATGCAACCCGATGGCTGGAGTGCCCAGCCCATCGCAATCGAGCGTCGTTTTGCCCCCGATGCCGACTTGGATCCCGGCACCGGAACGCCCCTGGGGGACGAGGGATATTTTTTCTATATCCTGAACGAAGCTGCCAACTGGGACCACAGCAATCCGAAGTCGATTCTCTTCTCAATTTGGCAGCGTCCGTGGGCGCATAGTTGGCTCATCCTGGAAAGTCCGCAGAATCGTCTGGAATGCGGACACACCGGCGACTTCGGGCAAACAAGACCGCGTTATCATGATGGAGTGTTTCAGAGAATCCAGGAGGGAGACCCCAATCCTATCTCTTACTTGTGGCAGACAATGTCCGATGGCCAATTCCAGATCGGCAAACCCAATCGCCCACCCTCCTTCGTCTGGCGGATGCCGATTACCCGGCGACGGTATCAATTGATCTATGAATACGTTATGCAGCGGAAGTACGACCAGTTCGGCGTGAGGACCAACAACTGCACCGATATGGTAATGGAAACAGCGGCGCTCGCGGGCATCAAACTGATCCACCGCATTCGCCTCACCGTGCCGCCGGAAACAAAGGTTTGGGGTCGGATGCGGCGTCTATGGACGGATCCCCAATACCGCATACTTGAGTACGGCACGCCCGAAGTTCTGGAAGCGGATCTGCGCCAGCTTGCACGCCTGGGGATCGGCAGTGATGCCACGAAGTGGTACCTTTCTTTGAAGCGGTGATAATCTCGCTTCTACTTGAGCAGCGGTTGGGATTATAATTAGAGTCTGTTTATAAACTGCCGCTGGGAAATAAGTCGTCTTTCCCGCCTTCGCGGGAATGACAGAAAACGTGAGTTTATGGACAGACTCTAATTATTATTAAAAGGAGAACGTATGGCGTTGAAACAGAGGTCTGATATAGCGGCTGTGCCTCGGGCTTCTATCATCGGTTTCGTCTGGCGGCCTGAAGAGATCACCCCATCGGTGATTCAAATGGCACAGCGAACAGGGAGCAGCGCCGTCTTCGATTTTTCCATAATGGGGGTGGACGGGTTACGTTATTCCTTACGAAAGGCTGATCCTGCCTGTCACGTTAGGGATATCAAAATTTCCGTCCCTGCCTTCTTTGATCCATCTTTGGGAGAGTTATTGAAGGAAACAGGGGTCCAGAACATTTGGGTAGAGTGCCACTACCCGTTTTTTCAAGGAAATATTTCTGCCTTTCTCCAGAGATTGAGCGAATTGTCGGAAACCCATCGTTGCTTTCCAATAATCGGTGACATGGATCTCCTGACAGGGATCTTGAAAGATAGCCCGGGTATCGGGCGCATCGTCCTGAAAGGATGCGAAGCCTCCGGATTCGTGAGTAGTGAGACGACCATGTCTCTCTATTCGATAGTCAGGGAAATGCTGCGCAGACACTCAAAACCTCCCGACATCTTAATCTGGGGAGGCGTCTCCACCCCTGAGGCGGCAGCGGCATTCCTGTCGACCGGAGCAACCGGTATCGTTTTCGAGAGCATTCATTGGCTGACAGATATGGTTGCCATTGATGATTTCCAACGCCGGCAGCTTTCCAAACTCCGCCTGGATTCTACCGAGTTGGTTGGCCTGAACCTGCAGGTCCCCTGTCGCCTTTTCAACAAGGGAAACTCGCTTGCGTTTAAGGAGATCAAGACGTTCGAGGACTCGCTGTACGGAGCAAAGATCAAGGAGGAAAGCCGCCGCGCCTTTGTAAGCAGGCTGCATGCCGGTTCCCTCCACCCTCTGGAGAGCCATTTCGGTCAGGACGAGGTCATTCCTCTGGGTGTGGAAGCTGCTTTTGCTTCATCATTCGTTGAGTTTTTTGGGGCTGGAACCGAAGAGGCCGTGAAAGCCTTCATGGACGAAATTCGCAACGTATGTCATCTGGCTGATGGAAAAAAAAATTGCTTTCTGGACAGCCCAGCAGCCAAAGAGATGGGGA
>JBEKJD010000234.1:0-7015 GCA_050011415.1 Dissulfurispiraceae bacterium
CGAACGTGACATGCGTCAGCATGAGATAGAAGATACTGAAAGAAAGGAGGCTCCTGAGAAATGACGAAAAAGAAAATATTTATAAACGCGCTTTATCCTGAAGAAAAGAGGGTGGCTATTGTCGAGGGCGATACACTTGTGGATTTTTATGTTGAATTTTCATCAAAAGCGCATCTGAAAGGCAATATATATAAGGGGATCATTGCCCGCGTAGAACCGGGCCTTCAGGCCGCGTTTGTGGACTTTGGGGCCAAAAAACAGGGCTTTCTCCAGATGAGGGAGGTGCAGCCTCAATATTTCCAGAACAAAAAACAGGGGAAGCGGGTACGGGTGCAGGATGTTTTATCAAAGGGACAGGAAGTTATTGTGCAAGTGGAGAAAGACGAGAGAGACACTAAAGGGGCGAGTTTAACTACCTATATATCGATTGCCGGCAGATATATTGTAATGATGCCGGGGCAGAAAAGGGTAGGCATATCGAGAAAGATAGAAGACAGGGAAGACAGGGACCGGCTTAAAGAAATGTTCAGTTCCCTGAAGCTTCCGGAGGATATGGGTTTTATACTCAGGACCGCGTGCAGTGACATTTCAAGCGATGAACTCTCCAACGATCTTAAATACCTCACCAGGCTATGGAACGGGATCAGCGCCGAATCGGAGAAGGTTGCTGCGCCTGCCCTTATATATAAGGAGCAGGACATCGCGGTCCGGACGGTCAGGGACTATTTGACTTCCGACGTTGCCGAAGTGCTCATAGATGACGGGGAGACATTCCGGAAAACGAAAGAGTTTTTGCGGAGGACAGTGCCGTGGCGTAAGATCAACATTAAATATTACAGGGACAAGAAGCCGATCTTTGCCAATCACATGATCGAGGAGCAAATATCGAAAATCAATGACCGTTATGTGAAGCTCCCCTCTCATGGATATATTGTATTTGATAAAACCGAAGCCCTTACGGCAATAGATGTCAACTCGGGCAGAAGCAGGAAAGAAGAGAATATAGAAGCAACTGCGCTGAAGACGAATCTTGAAGCGGCACAGGAAATTGCCCGTCAGCTTCGCCTTCGTGATATAGGAGGGCTAGTTGTCATCGATTTTATTGATATGGCCTCGGCGAAAAACAGGCGGGAAGTGGAGCAGAATTTGCAAAACGCATTAAACTCCGATAAAGCTCATTTCGATATAACCGGCATCTCACGCTTCGGCATTGTGGAAATGACAAGGGAGCGGCTGCGCTCTTCTTACCTCGACACTATGCATACGGCCTGCGTATTATGCACCGGCGCGGGCCTCGTGAAGTCGGATATTGCAGTTGCAATCGCGGCTCTCAGGGACATTCACACCAGGGCCTCGTCAGGAAGTTTCAAAAGCATAAACTGCCGTCTTCCTGTTGAAAGCGCGAATTACCTTATGAACGCGAAGCGCAACGTCATTGCAGGGATCGAAAGAACGTTCGATATCACGATAACTGTAACTGCTGATATGAAAGTTTCAGGCGGACAGTATTCTATCGAAGCGGTAAATAAAGAGACTCCTGTGGAAGGGGATTAGGGCCGCTCAGGGGATATAAGTCATTTACCGCCTTCCTCCTGCAAACATTCCTGATATGAGCGTATCCTCCTGTGAAACGCGTCATCAGACGGTCTGCCCCGTGCGTTTACTTTCGCTTCTTCCGTGCACAATTCTTCTATCTCGGCAGGTCTGTACTTATACCAGTAAATCCATAAAAGTCCGCTGATGCCTATAATCAGACTTAAGAGTAGTACAATGGCGAATACTTTCTCTCTCATTTCCAATTATAACATAGAGGGATTATTGTAATGTTTGACAACTGCAATTCAGACAGCAGATGAATCTCTGAAGCATTAGCGGAGTTTTGAAACAGTTCTTGGCGAGCGAGCGTGAAACAGTCGCGAAACTGACCGAAGGGAATTTTGCGACTGTAGCGAGACGAGCCTTAGAACTGTCAAAACGGAGTGAGCGGAAGAGATTCATCTGCTGTCTGAATTGCATCCCGTGTTACTCGAAACTTATGAACCTCCTCGGATCGATCCTCCGCGCTACTCTTGCCGGTATTAATCCGGCTGCAAGAGTGGTGAGGAACAGCATCAGGACAACGGCGGCCAGGTAGAGGGCCGGGATGCTGAAGCGTATCTCCCAGCCAAAAGAAATTTTATTGATTACAAAAATGAAAATGCTGCTCATAATTGGACCTATAAGCGCTCCCATAAGTATTCCGGAAACTCCGACCACTCCTGATGAAAGGACAAGGATCTGCTGAATCTGGTCCCAGCTGCCGCCCAGATATCTGATAATGCTGATTTCCCTTTTCCTTTCCAGCACGAGAGCAAGCAGCGTATTTACCACCCCTATGAGTGAAACTATTATGGATATCAGCTCTATCGCATAAGTGATGGCAAAGCTTTTATTAAAAATGGCGAGCACCTTTTCCCTGAGTTCGTGATTGTTCATCACCTCCACCGAATAGCGTTGTGACAAGACCTCTTTAAGTTTTGCGGCAATGCTGTTCACATCCGCTCCGCGCTTCACATACACTGCAATTTGTGTCGCATCGTCGAGACCCCAGTATTTTTTCAACCATTTTCTGTCAAGGTAAATAAAGCCGGACGCTGTCGAATAACTGCTGAATGTGGAATATATGATGAAGCTCCGGCTACCGGACGGAGTGCGCAATTCGATGCGGTCCCCCGGTTTCAGACCGTACTTTGTGCTCAGGTAACTGGATATCGAAACCCGCTGTCCTTGCAGCAGTTCTTTATCGCGTTTTTGCGTGTCCGTGTCATGGTAATGTGGAGCATATCGCAGCTGGGCGGCAATATCGCCGAATCCTGCAACAATTTTCCTTCCGTGAAAATCCAGATGCAGAGTTCTGAAACGGTCTATCCCCGCGACTCCGGGGAAGTTCTCAATAATGGCGCCTATGTCACCGGACAAGGGGAAAAAACAGAAGTTGGAGGCGCAGGAAACCGGTTTTATATAAATGTCGGCGGCGATATTTTGTGTAATCCACGATTTCAGGGAATTCCTGAATGAGAAGATAAGTATGAGCAGGGCTATGATCAGAGACGTGCTTATGGCAACGCTCATCAGGGCCACGGAAAAACGGTATGTGCTTCCTCTCATCTCTCCCCATGCAAGGGCTCCGGTTGCTCCGAATGTTTTAGCAGCGGATTTTTCAAATATCCTTAATATAACCGAAAAATACATGGGCGACATGAGCGTGAACCCCAGGAGAACGAGCAATATCCCCACGTAGGCAAGCAGGGGGAAAGAAAAGGGCATTGTGCGGTAATCAATGTAAGCGCAGACAAGCCCGGTAATGATAAGGATTGCTCCGGCGAGTGGAAAAAACCTGGCGCCGGTCTTATATCCGGCTTCGAAGGCGCCTTCTTTCGCGCTCTCATTCGGCCTGATCCTTGCGGCCTCCAAAGAGGGGACTACCGAGGCGAGTAACGAGATGAAAAGGCCGAGTGCAAGGGCGCTGACAACGTCGCTTTTCCTGATAAAATAATCTGTTATAGAGACAGCGCCGTACATGGATGATAAGGTTTTTGTGACAGCAATAACGGAGAAATATGCGGCACATTGCCCCAAAAGCAAACCGAGCAGAGAACCGATGAGTCCAAGCAGTATGCCATGGACGACGAAGAGCATGACAACGGTTTTCTTATCGGCGCCCAATGCGCGCAGTATGCCTATCTCTGTCCTCCTTTTTACAACAGCTATAAAAATAGTGTTGTACAGGAGAAAAACTCCCACAAGGATGGCAATTAGGCTGACGAACTGGAGATTGTACCTGAATGAAGCGAGCAGGGCTTTTTGGTTTTCGAGCAGGAGGTCCTTTTTTTCTATTGAAAGTGATGAGGGGAGTTTTTTTTGTATGATGCCGGCAGTGTTGTCATCAGTCATGAGATCGATCCTCGACAGGAAACCGGTCCTGCCGAAATGTTCCTGAAAGTTTCCGATATCCATAAGCGCAGCATTTGACGGCAGGAAAGCGCTGTCAATTATACCGACAATTTTCAGCGGGAATTCCTGGTCGTATACATAGGCCCGGAGCGTGCTGCCCTCCCTGATTGCATGCCGTGCCGCAAAATCATTTGTTACGAGTATGCCGTTGATAGTTCTGTAAAAGCTCTCCATATCATAGGATTGAGGGATTATTCCGTGAACGTGGCGCAAGCTTTTTACAGTGTAAATGCCGTTGATATCGATTGTCTCTTTAAGTTCCGGCAGGTACCCGGCTGCCTTTAATACAGGGAAACTGTTCTCCTCGACAGATGCGATTACAGGATAGACCTGTTCATTGAAATCTATGCCCGACGTATCTGCTATCTCGTAGTTTGCTCCGTTATTCAGTCCTTTTATGTCCGCCTCAAAAGAATAAACGGCCTGGTCCGATGCCACTTTAACGCTTACGAAAAGCCCTATCCCGAGGGCCACGCCGATGACCGAGAGAAGAGTCAGAAACTTTTCTTCTCTGATATTTTTTAATATAAAAAGGCCGGCAAGTTTGAGGAAACTCATTGGAAAAGGACCCCGTCCCTGATCCTTACGTGGCGCCGGGCGTACTGCGCAATCGAATTTTCATGGGTGACCAGTATGACAGTCTTTTTCATTTCGTCAGCGAGTTTTATGACGAGCTCCATTATTGACTGACTGTTAACGCTGTCCAGACTTCCAGTCGGTTCATCGGCAAGAATAATCTCGGGATCATGTATGAGCGCCCGTGCAATCGCGACGCGCTGCTGCTGTCCGCCCGAGAGTTGGTAGGGATAGTAATGCTCTTGTCCCTCAAGCCCGATGAGATTTATGTATTCTGTTACGCTGCGTTTATCCTGGTTGCCGTTCAGCAGCAGAGGGATCCGTATATTTTCGAATACAGTGATATTCGGAAAGAGATTGAAAAACTGGAATATGAAAGTTCAGCAGCGTGGATTTGCCCGAACCCGAACTCCCCATTATGGAGATAAAATCACCAACCCCTATTTCGAGGTTGATCCCCTTTAATACGCTCGTGCCACCGTAGCTTTTTTGAACATTCTCAAGTTTTATCATCAATTAAACCTACTGATGAAATTAAGAACATGGCATGTCCGTCTTTCGGCAAAATTCACGGTTCTACTGTAACAGGGGCGAGTAACGCCGAGCCCCGGCGTTCTGATTCCTGATAATATGTCTACAGTAACTTTTGGTTGCGGCAACAAAAGTAGTTTAAGTTTGCCGAAAGACGGACATGCCATGTTCTTAATATCCTGTGAGTTCAACATAGGCCCTTCCTTCAGATGTGCCCTGGACACGGCAGTCCCCTTCCCAGTAGCGGTTACCTGTCGTGGCGGTTGCAATACATTCCTGGTCCTCTATAAGCGGGGTTATCTTCAGAGCCACCTCTTCAGAGGGAATTCTTATTTCCCACTGCGAGGGGTAGAGCGCCCCTGTCTTTTTTGAACGGTACCAGCTTAGAACAGTAACTCTGAAATCGTCCTTTTGAAGGTGTCTGTAACGGCCATTATCATATACAAAGGTGCCTGACGAAAAGGGATCAATGGAACCATCCCTGTTTCTTATGAGATACAGCATTATTTCGCGCCGGTCCCTTAGTTGTATGCCAAACCAGTCCCAGCCCTGTGCCACGCTCCAAAAATTCTGGCGCGACGTAATTTCCCTGTCAAACCAGCTTTCCCCTTTTACAGGGACAGCGGCGCCCCCCACTGTCAGTATCCCCTCGGTTTTAAGGCGCGTATATGAGAAATAAAAGGAGGCCTGATAGGGTGAAAGCGCAGATTTCCTTGAGTATCCGTGCTCGCCGTTAAGGACGACTGATTTCTCAGGCGTCAGTGCGAGATCGATTGCCTCACCGTTCACACCCGTGCCGCCTGAAGCCCTGATATGCATGCGCTTCGTCGGACCCTGAAGCGAAGCCTTGCCTGACCAGACTTTAAGCAACTTGTCACTTGCGCCCGCAAGTCCGAAGGCCCCCGCATCAGCGCTATCGGTAAAGTAAAAATATTTCTGCCCCGGGTCCGACACGGCAAAATGCGTGATATAGATATTGTCTGCTCCGAAGCGCGACTTGTAATGCCTTTTCTGGATTCCGACAACAAAGAAAGTAAGCTCATATCCGAATTCCCTTCCGCTATAATCAAAAAGATGCCCTGTAAAATACCACCACTGAATTTTGTATTCTTTCATGTAATAAAAGGCAACAGGAAGCTCCGGAGTATTGCCGGGGGTAACGTCAATATACACCCCGGCAAAAACATTCGATAAAGAAATCGTAAAGAATAAAAAGGTGATGAGACAGAATTTTCCTGCTATTTTTAACATCTATATCTTTGACAGAGGCGGCATCACAAGCCGGAGCGCATCTCTCTCGATTTGTACTTTTGCCGGAGCGGTCCCTTCATAATCACCGTCAATCTGCACAGGGGCTTCCCCTTCCACGACAATTTCAGAGGCCCTTAAATAGCTGACATCACTGAAGGCAAGATGTTTTCCGCTGATGACGCCCAATATATAACGCATCATGGCGCCTCCGGTCCTTTTGTGGGTAACAAAAACATACAAATAGGGGTCTGTCAACCGCGCATCAGGAGTGACTCTAAACGCGCCCCCGTAACAGGATGCGTTTCCTATAACAACGCTGTACCCGCAAATAATCGGGGCCGGAGCGGCGTCTGTTGACTCCTCTTTGATCGAAAGATTGATGGCGCCCGGGTCATAGCGCAGGAGAGCTTTAAGGCCGCTCCATAAGTACGCTCCCTTGCCCGCGAATTTTTTTATTCTTTCATTGACGCTTCGTGTGGCTTCAGCGTCGAAACCGATGCCGGCCATGAGAAGAAAGTAACGCGTGATGCGTGATGACGGCAACGACAATTCATCACCACTGTTAAGGGTGATCTTGCCGAGATGCACAGTCTGTATAGTGCCGCTCAAAGCAATATCGAGGGCTTTTTTTACTGCCTTGGGAATACGCAACTCCCGTGCAAGC
>JBEKJD010000235.1:0-8725 GCA_050011415.1 Dissulfurispiraceae bacterium
GCACTATACCGGATGCTGTCAAAGCCGTTATTGGGGGAGCGCTTAATTTTATACAAAAAAATGCTCCATATGAAAATTTGGTGGTATTAGCAAAGAAAGCTATAGATAATTCGTGCAAGGGCGTCCTTTCCCCGCGTGAGATTGAAATCTTATGCCGGGTCAAAGAAGGTAAAAACAATCAGGAAATCGGAAAACTATTGAATATAGCCGAGTCGACTGTAAAGATCCACCTGAAGCATTCATATAGAAAGCTTCAGGTCACAAACAGGGCCCAAGCCGTGCATGCTGCCATCAGCCAGGGAATTATACAACCTGATAAGCGCTAAAATACCTGAATTTCAGTAATGCAAGCATGTTTTCCTGTCATACTCGCCATTTCTTGCCTATACTACTTTCGGGTAATTGTTTCCTACCCAAAGAATCTGGTATAAATCATTAACCGGTTTCATTCTGTGGAGGGGCATTGGGAAAGAGCATCCTTATCATTGATGACGACAGAGATTTTAGAAACTCTCTGAAGCACGTACTCGAGTGCAATGATTATAAAGTATATGAAGCAGGCAACGGCAAAGAAGGCATAGAGTCCTACCGCAGAATTAATACAGACCTTGTTATTACCGACATATATATGCCGGAAAAAGACGGCCTGGAAACCATTAAAGAGCTCAGGAAGGAATTTCCGGAAGCAAGAATTATTGCTATTTCCGGAGGGTATAAAGACAGCGGAAATTTCTTGCACATTGCCAGGACTTTTGGCGCGATAGATTGCATCAGGAAGCCGTTTAAACCCGATGATCTTATCCGGATCGTTAATTTAACGTTGGATGGCAATGCGTCAGCCGGCGCAGTTTAGAGGTTTTGGGTGGTAGCTTACAGGTTGGTCCCATTTACTTTCTCAGCGCGGGTCATCCATTCTTTCGCGGGCAGCGTCTTCTGTCTGTTATTGCTGTTGGCTCCGGTCCTCGCGTATTCCGAAAAGCCGCAGACACAGGAATATGAAGTTAAGGCGGTTTTTCTATTTAATTTCGCCAAGCTTACGGAGTGGCCCGGCGGCGCTTTCCGATTGCATGAGAAGAATTTTGAGATGTGCATACTGGGAGATGACCCCTTCATGAGGAGCATCGAGCCGCTAAGTTCACGGACTATCGGCGGCCGGAACGTATCGATAGCAAGGATCACCGATATCAGTGAGTCATCTGCTTGTAACTTTATTTATGTAGCGTCTTCAGAGAGAGACCGCCTGCCTAAAATAATCGAGCATGTCAGGAACAAAGCCATTCTTACTGTCTCGGATATAAATGGCTTCGAGAATGAAGGGGGGATTATCGCTCTCTTCCTAAAGGATGGCCGCGTAAAATTCAGGATCAACATAGACGCTGCCAGGAAGGCGAACCTGAAGATAAGCTCGTATCTTCTTGAGGTTGCTGAGAGTGTGAGGGAAAGTGGAAAGTATTAATGAAGAGGGCCGGCATCAGCAAACAAGCCACGCAAATAGAAGTTGATTTTGTTATAATCATTCATGCTAAATGTAGCCGTCCTTGCATCCGGCAGGGGCTCAAACTTTCAGGCGATTATTGATGAGATAGAAGCGGGGAAACTTTCTGCGGCCATTAAATTGCTCATTGTTGATAATGCGGACGCCTACGCTATTGAGCGGGCCAAAAAGCATCATATTGAGTACCTCTATCTTGACCCTAAAGCCTCACCTGCAAAAGACGCTTATTTTTCAGCCATGGCTGAAGAACTTCGAAAGCGAGGGGTGGAACTGGTGGCCCTTGCGGGATTTATGCGAATTGTCAGGAAGCCTTTGATCGACGCCTTTCCAAACAGGATCGTCAATATTCATCCGGCCCTCCTGCCTGCTTTTCCCGGCCTCCATGGGCAGAAGCAGGCATCGGATTGGGGGGTGAGGATAAGCGGCTGCACAGTACATTTTGTAGATGGGGGTATGGATACAGGCCCCATAATTATACAGGCTGCAGTACCTGTGTCACCCTATGATACTGAAGAAGATCTTTCTGCAAGGATACTGAAAATGGAGCACAAGATTTACCCCGAAGCCATTAGGCTCTATTCGGAAGGAAGGCTGCATGTCGAGGGGGGGGTGGTAAAGATCACGGGGTATGAAATGCATGACGGGTATCTTGTGAATCCCCCTTTAAGAAAAGGTTGAGGTCAAGGTTGAGGTCAAGAAAAACAGGAAAAGAAAAGATTTACTTAACCTTAACCTTAACCTTAGCCTTAACCTGATTTTTATGCGGATTTCGGGCGGCACTGCAAAAGGCAGAAAGGTCGGAGTCAGAAAGGCTTTTTTTCAGAAGACCGGGGAAGGCGAGCTGCGGCCCACATCTTCAAAAGTCAGAGAGGCGATTTTTGATATCCTGAGAGGCATTACAGAAGGCTCTGCTTTTCTCGATCTGTATGCCGGCACGGGCGCTGTCGGCATCGAGGCACTTAGCAGGGGGGCTGAAAGGGTGGTGTTTGTCGAAGAAAATCCGGGCAGGGTAAATATAATCAGGGAGTTTGTAGCCGGCTTCGGTTTCACTGATAAAGCGCTAATTGTGAGGGGGCGGGTCCAGGATTTCCTGAAAAAAAATAAGGAACGGTTTAATATTATTTTCCTTGATCCGCCTTATGCGTCTGAAGAAGCGATGGAGGTGGTATCCCTGATTGACAGGCTTGAGACATTGGGAGAGGAAGGGGTCGTTATCGCTGAACATTTGTCCAAAGCAGAGTTGGAGGGACATGCCGGAGCAATGGTACTAAAGAAGAGATATAAATACGGAGATACATCATTGAGTCTGTATATAAAGGAAAGGTAATAGGGTATAGGTGATGGGTGATGGGTGACAGTCAAAGAGTAAACCAGACAATAGGTTTTTCCTATAACCTATGACCCATAACCAATAACCTGAATTTCCGGAGGAAATTATGAAACTGGCAGTTTATCCGGGCACCTTTGATCCCGTAACAAACGGACACCTGGACCTCGTCAAACGCGGACTGATGATATTCGATGAGTTGATAATTGCTGTTGCTTTGAACCCCAAAAAGAAACCGTTGTTCTCTCTGGAGGAACGCTTTTCGATGATCGAAGCATCGGTCAGGGGATACCGTGGTGTGAGAGTGGAGGCGTTCAGCGGGCTGCTTGTCGATTACGTTAAAGAAAAAGGCGGCATAGCTATTATCAGGGGTTTGCGTGCAATATCGGATTTTGAGTATGAAATGCAGATGGCCTTAATGAACAGGCGGCTCGCAGGGGATCTGGAAACCGTCTTTATGATGCCCTCTGAAGAGTTCTCTTACCTTACTTCGACGATTGTAAAAGAGGCGGCATCGTTCGGCGCATCGGTTGCAGGACTGGTGCCTGAAGTAGTTGAAAAGTTTTTGAGAGATAAGCTGCGTGAAACCGGAGGGTTGACAGAATGAAGGGGTCAGGTACTGACTTCTTTAAATGAGATCATTGTTTCCGTGCCGTGATCTGAATTGATCTCTATAGTTCCACCTAATTGTCCCGTCAACGTATGTGCGAGCTGAAGCCCTAAAGATGTGGTCTTTGTGACATCAAAGCCCTTCGGCATACCAGTTCCGTTATCTTTTATAGTTAGATTAAAAATACCGTTTTCCTGCTGAAGAGCCACTGATATTTCCCCCTCTGCCTGCTCGCGGAATGCATGCTTGAAGGAATTTGTCACCAGTTCGTTGATTATCATGCCGCAGGGGATTGCCGTATCAATATTAAAGAATATGTCGTCAACAGTTGCTTTTAACCCGATATTTGCTTTTTTGCGGAAAGAAGACGACAGCCCGCGCAGCAACGAAGCAAGGTAATGCTTAACATCGATTTCGCGTGGACAAGGGCCATTGCCCTTATACGATTTTGGCAGTCCTCAAATATGGCCAGCAGTTGTTCATCTTTAATAGTACGGGCCTGGATATTCAGGAGACTTGAAATCACCTGCATATTATTTTTTACCCGGTGATGGATTTCCTGCAGCAATACATCTTTTTCTTTTTCAGCTTTTTTGCGTTCCGTGATGTCGCGCACGATACTGAAAATTACATTCTCCCCACCGAAATCTATAGTCCTGGCATTTACCTCAATAGGCATAAATGTACCGTCTTTTTTTCTATGCTCCGATTCAAACACGCTGTGACCATATTCCATAAGGCTATCTATACGTTTGGGTACGGCTCCGGCAAAATCCGGGGTATCCACCCCAGATATGTTCATGAGCAGCATTTCATCTCTGGTGTAGCCCAGGCGCTCATGGGCGGTCCTGTTGATATCCATTATGTTCCCTTCCATGTCGGTGATAAAGATGGCGTCAGTGGCTGATTCAAAAATGGTCCGGACTTCCATTTCGCTTTCCTTCACTTTATTGATCAGATGAATTAGAAGATAACAAACGATCAGGGAGACCAAAGATGCACAAACAACACCCGTAATAAAATAATCATAAGTAACTTTCCCGTTAAAGAATATACTCATCGGGATAACTATAATCTCAGTGGATATTATGGAGAATACCACTGATAACCAAAGCAGGGCGGATGGTTTTATGGCTATCAGCCTGTTGATAAAATGTCCTTTGCCTGGAGACGATAGTTGCATACCTGATATCTCTTCTTAAGTCATGCTATGTTTCTGAAGGACATTTTCATTGGATTCCACTGTCATCCCGGCTATAGGCCGGTCCCATGATATATGTCCAGGCGCTTTCCGCATTCCAGCGCTCCAGCCATATATCTTTCCAAAAAATCTTTGTATCCGTTTCGAAGCAGATCGATTACGAACATCTTGTCTGCAGGGTCAGCTACTGTAAAAACAGGTAAGAATGTCTCTTTTTGGCGGATTGCCGTTAATAGCTGCCTTGCAGAAATAGAGAACATCCCCATATCGAGAAGCACCAGGTCAAAAACTGATTTTTTTATAGTGATAAGCGCTTCTTTCTCGCTGCAGGCCGAAGCGTAATAGCCTGCTGAGCGAAGGGCTGAAATCATCATGCTGCAATAATATGGGTCGCTATCTACTACAAGAATGCTTTTTTGAGCTCTATCCGGCATATTAAACATATAATATAGCAATATTTATACCTGACAATGCCGATTGATTTTTAAAGTTATTTATTATATTCATCCGGCAAGTTGGAAATATTACAATTGCAGATGGGAATATCCGGACTTATGATATATTGTATTCCTGCATTTTTTTTACAAGGGTTTTATATGTTATTTGCAGAATAGAAGCAGCTTTGAGCTTCTGACCTCCTGTATTGTGAAGAGCTCTTTTAATGGCAATTTTCTCAGCTTCTTTGATACTGAGGACAGGACCTTCATTAGTGTCAAAGAACCCATGTTGTCTTACAGGGTCATTTATATGTTCCATTAAGAAACTGATGTCTTCCGGTTTTATCACAGCGTCGGCAGTAAGGAGAACAGACCTTCTTATGACGTTCTTGAGTTGTCTTAAATTCCCCGGCCAGGAATAATCCAGCAAAGTTTTCATAGCGCTTTCATGGATTTCACATTCAGGTCTGTTCAACTCCAGGCATGTATCTCCAGCGAACTTTTCAACGAAAAAAACAATGTCATCTTTCCTTTCCCTCAGGGGCGGAAGATGTATCACCAACTCACTCAGGCGATAGTAGAGGTCTTGCCTGAACCTTCCTTCTGTCGCAGCCTCCAATAAATCCGTATTGGTTGCGCATATAATCCTGAAATCAAGGTCTATTGGGACTGTGCTGCCTATGCGGAATATTTTTTTGTCTTCGAGTGCGCTGAGCAGTTTCCCCTGGACATGAGTGGGGATGTTGTCCATATCGTCTATAAAAATGGTCCCCTTGTCCGCAGCCTCGAAGTACCCGTTCTTGGTCCTTTCCGCTCCGGTAAAGGCCCCCTTTTCATGACCGAAAAGCTCACTTTCAATGAGCGTATCAGGTATGCTTCCAATCGAAACCTTTACAAATGGTTTCTCCGCTCTTTTACTCAAATTGTGAATAGTATTGGCAAGAAAAGTTTTTCCCGTGCCGGTCTCGCCGAGGATGACTACGGAAAAGTCTGTTGCGGCAATCTGACACAAACTGTCAATTACGGCTTTGATAGGCCTGCTTCTGCCGAAAATGGACTCAAGGGACAAGTGCAAAGAGGTATTGAGTTCGTCCACTCTCTTTTTAAGCATTACTTTCTCAACCGCCCTGCTGACGATTATCAAAAGTTTTTCAAAGTCAACCGGTTTTGTCAGGAAATCATAAGCGCCCTGCTTTATGGCGTCAACCGCTGACGGGATATCGCCGTATGCGGTTATTATTATTACAGGGATGTCCGGATCTCTATTTTTCAACTCCTTCAGGACGTCCATCCCACCCATATCAGGCATGTTGAGATCGAGCAACACCAGCATGGGATTCAGCCTGCTGAACTGTTCGAGGGCTGATTTGCCGCCCGACGCCTCATATGTGTCAAATCCATTTGAACTCATGAAGCTGCAAAAGTCTTTTCTTATTATTGCCTCGTCGTCCACGACAAGCACACTGGCCATATTTTTATATCTCCTTTAGGGAACTATTATCGTTTCTTTTCCCTCTTGAGACTTCTTTAAATGCGATCATTGTTTCCGTGCCATGATCTGATTTTATCATTATTGTTCCATCTAATTGTTCCGTCAAAGTATGTACGAGCTGAAGCCCTAAAGATGAAGTCTTCGAGGCATCAAAACCTTTAGGCAGGCCGGCCCCGTTATCTTTTACAGTGAGATTGAAAATACCGTTTTCCTGCTGAAGAGCCACTGATATTTCCCCCTCCGCCCGCTCGCGGAATGCATGCTTGAAGGAATTTGTCACCAGTTCGTTGATTATCATGCCGCAGGGGATTGCCGTATCAATATTAAAGAATATGTCATCAAAGCTTTCTTTTAACCTGATATCCGCCTTTTTGCGGAGAGAATACGACAGCCCTTGCAGCAACGCATCAAGGTAATGCTTAACATCGATTTGAGACAGGTTCTTTGACTGATACAGTTCCTCATGAACAAGGGACATTGCCTTTATGCGGCTCTTGCAATCCTCGAATACGGCACGCAGCTGTTTATCTTCAATAGTACGGGCCTGGATATTCAGAAGGCTTGAAATCACCTGCATATTGTTTTTTACCCGGTGATGGATTTCCTGCAGCAATGTATCTTTCTCTTTTTCAGCTTTTTTACGCTCTGTGATGTCCCGTGCAACATGGACAGACCCTCTCAACCCTCCGGAGGCATTATAAAGCGGTGAAACCGATACAATATAAAAGCCGCCGATCCGTTCCTCACAGATCTCTGTCGAATGCCCATTTCCGTCACAAAGGAGCTTTGTGTGAGGGCAGAAAGCCGGAGGGGCACTCGTTCCATGAACATGCTCATAGCAGGTAAGGCCTATTGTTTCTGAACAAGACCGTCCCAGCTTCTCAGCCATTGCACGGTTGACTCTTAAAATCCGGTGGTCCGCATCCACTATCATGATCAGATCCGCCATGCTGTCAAATGTCTGCTCCCATTCCTCTTTGGCCCGTCTGATGGCTCCCGCTGATTGCATCTCGTGTTTTCTGATCCAGTGGACTATCAAAAGAATAATAAAGCTGACGGTCAGCCCTACGGCAAAAGCGTCCACAGTACCGATTACCAATAAATCAATGTCTACTCTCTTCCACCATACCAACCCCATGATGGTATTCATCATTGCCGTGAATATTTCCGATAAGAGCACGGAAATCCATAACAGATGCCAAAGTTTTATTGTTTTGAGTTTATAAAATATATTGTCCAACATAATTCTTTTGCCTAAATTTTACCTAATCTCAGAGCCAGGGCAGTTGTTTTTTCCAGAAGTTCCTCGACCTCATCAAGTCCTTTATTCCAGAAGGAGGAGTCCGTTATATCAATGCCGAGACGTTTAAAAATATTCTGCGGTGAATCAGACAGGCCGGCGGCAAGGAACTCTTTGACCCTGAGGACGAACTGAGGGTTTCCCCTGACAGAGTGCTGCAGCGCCTTGGAGATTAGCAAACCGCTTGCATACGAGTAGACATAAAAGAAGTAGCGGATATGGCCCCAGTATATCCACCAGTGCTCAGAGCCCGCGGACTGCTCGACGAAAGGCCCCATATAAGAAGCCATATGTTTCCGGAAGATATCCCCTATATCTTTTGTTGAGAGATAGCTCTTGCTCCTGAAATCATTATGGAGTTCGCGCTCAAAACGATAGCAGGCGACCTGCCGGAATATTGTGGAGACGTCGTCGTTAAGTTTTTTTACCATAATGGCCAGCTTCAGTTCATCATCTGATTTCCTCAGAACTTCCTGCAGCACAAAATCCTCCATGAAAGTACTTGCGACCTCTGCCGTAGCAGTGGAGGCGCCGAAATTCAGTGCATTTTGTTTTTTTCTGATCAATTCGTTGTTGATTCCGTGCCCGAGTTCGTGTGCCAGCGTAAGGACATCGCTTAACTTGCCGGTGTGATTGAGCATGATATACGTAGGCTGTGAAATAAGGTGGTGTGCGCAAAAGGCGCCGCTTCCCTTGCCCTTTCGCGGATATACATCAAAGTGTCCGTTTTTAATAAAGGACGACAGTATTATGGAAAAATCGGCATCAAGTCGTTTGAAGACCCTTTCAACGAGCATGACAGAGGCCTTATACGGATACTTTTTTATGATATCCCCGTATTCTATATTTCTCTCGTGATACTT
>JBEKJD010000236.1:0-4878 GCA_050011415.1 Dissulfurispiraceae bacterium
GCCGCTGCCAAACCCTGAATGCGCGCTTAACTTTCAAGACGCCTCCCGGTAAGTTTCAGATAGACAGCTTCGAGGTTTCCGCCGTGCATATCAATTAAACGGTACGGTGAATCAATAGTGACGATTTTTCCGGAGTCCATAATCGCTACCCGGTCGCAGAGTTTTTCAGCTTCTTCCATGTAGTGAGTGGTCAGGAGCAGGGTCGTCCCTTTTGCTTTCAGGTTCTGAAGTTTTTGCCATACCGCATGCCTGCTGTGTGGATCAAGCCCGGTGGTCGGTTCATCGAGAATCAGCAGATCGGGATTATTGACCAATGAGCGGGCAAGAAGGAGGCGGTGTTTCATTCCTCCCGAGAGGTTTTCTATTTTCGCGCTTGCCTTTTCCCGCAACTCTGCAAAATCCAGTAGTTCCCAGGCGATGGGGAGAGACCTTCTTTTTGGTATATCGAAATACCGTGCATAAACGATAAGATTCTCAAGCACGGTGAGGTCTGGATCAAGGTTGACTTCCTGCGGCATAACACCGATGCATGCCTTTATTTCACCCGGTTTTTCTGTTACCGGCATGCCGAAAACTTTTACGTCGCCTGAAGTCGGCGGCATGAAGCAGTAAATGATCTTCATGACTGTTGTTTTGCCTGCGCCGTTAGGACCGAGGAAGCCGAAGCACTCGCCTTTCTCAATCTCGAAGTCAACCGCGTCAACCGCTTTTAGTCCGTCGTAATACTTTGTTAGTCCCCTGGCTGTAACAATAGAATTCATTATTTTTATATTATAACGCATGTCAGGCAAGAGGGTCACCTGGTGAACCGGTTGTTGAATGTAAAAATTGACAGCGAAACAGTATGTTACCGCTGCCCTTCTCAAAGAGGTTTTTTATAAAGGTATCAATATGTTATAATAGCGGAAATTAAATAGAAAAGAGAGGAAATGAAAGTTGCAACCTAGGGTATCTATCAGTATAGAAGAAGAGATGAAAGTAAGCTATCTTGATTACGCAATGAGCGTAATCATCGGCAGGGCACTTCCTGAAGTGAGGGACGGACTCAAGCCGGTTCAGAGGAGGATTCTCTATGCGATGTTCAGAGAAGGGCTCCTCCCCAACAAGAAATATTCAAAGAGTGCCGGTGTTGTGGGCGAAGTGTTGAAAAAATACCATCCCCATGGCGACTCTGCTGTTTATGATGCAATGGTGCGGCTGGCCCAGGATTTCAATATGCGGTATATGCTTGTGGACGGGCAGGGCAATTTCGGCTCTATTGACGGCGACCCTGCTGCTGCATACAGGTATACCGAAGCGAGGCTGGCAAAGATAGCGGAAGAGCTGCTGGCTGATATCGATAAAGAAACAGTTGATTTCACGCCTAATTTTGACGAAACCACTGAAGAGCCTGCAGTGCTGCCGACAAGGGTGCCCAATCTGCTTATCAACGGCTCGGCAGGTATTGCCGTTGGTATGGCTACCAATATCCCTCCGCATAATCTCGGCGAGGTTGTGGACGGGCTGACCATGCTGCTTGACAACCCGGGGGTCACGGTCAATGAGCTGATGACCGCTATAAAAGGGCCTGATTTTCCTACGGGCGCGATTATACAAGGGACCGAAGGCATCGTCAATGCCTATACCACGGGCAGGGGGTTGATCAAGGTGCGCGCCAAGGTGTTGATTGAGCGCGAGGCGCGCGGCAATGAAAGCATTATTGTCACAGAACTTCCCTACCAGGTCAATAAGGCGCGTCTTATTGAAAAGATCGCCGAACTGGTACGCGAAAAGCGTATTGAGGGCATATCCGATATCAGGGACGAATCAGACAGGGACGGCATAAGGGTGGTAATGGAATTAAAGCGCGGAGAAATGGCGCAGGTCATCCTTAACAATCTATACAAGCATACGGCAATGGAGTCCACGTTCGGCGTTATCATGCTTGCACTTGTTGAAGGGCAGCCCCATGTTTTGATGCTTAAAGAAATGCTGGACAAATTTCTGCATCACCGCCGGAATGTTGTTCTCCGCAGGACGCGTTTTGAATTGCGGAAGGCTGAAGAAAAAGCCCATATTCTTGAAGGCCTCAAAATAGCGCTGGACCACCTTGATGAAATCATCAGCCTTATCAGGCGATCCAAGACACCGGAGGATGCCAGAACAGGCTTGATGACCAATTACCCGCTGACCCTTATTCAGGCTCAGGCGATCCTGGATATGAGGCTGCAGCGCCTGACCGGACTTGAGCGCGATAAAATCATAAAGGATTACGAAGACACGCTGAAAGAGATAGAGAAATTGAAAGCAATACTCGGCAGTGAAATCCTTGTATCGAAAATCATAAGAGAGGAGCTTGCCGAGGTCAGAAGCAAATACGCTGACGAAAGAAGGACTGCTATTGTCCCGGGGGAGGCGGATCTGACTATAGAGGATCTCATCACTGAAGAGGAGATGGTTATAACTGTTTCCCATAACGGGTACATTAAACGGAACCCTTTGTCGATATACAGGAGCCAGCGCCGCGGAGGCAAGGGACTGACCGGCATGGAAACGAGGGAAGAGGATTTTGTTGAACAGCTCTTTATAGGGTCCACTCATGATTACATGTTGTTTTTCAGCAACAAAGGGAGGCTCTATTGGCTGAAGATATATCAGATACCCGAGGCCGGCCGGGCAGCCAAAGGCAAAGCGCTTGTAAACGTTCTGTCGCTTTCCGAGGGTGAACGGATCACTACTGCCCTGAATGTAAAAGATTTTAACGAAGGCTATCTGATGATGTTCACCAAGGCAGGCATTGTGAAAAAGACAAAGCTTAATGAATACAGCAACCCCAGGGCAAAAGGAATAATAGCTGTGACGCTTGACGAAGGCGATGAGCTGATCGCTGTTAAAAAGACCTTTGGCAATAACGACATAGTTATCGGCACAAAGCAGGGACTTGCCGCGCGCTTCAAGGAAGACGATGTCAGGGCAGTCGGAAGAACGGCCAGAGGTGTTATCGGCATTCGTCTCGGCAAGGACGACGAAGTTGTCTCCGCCAATGTGGTTGAGGAAAGAATGAGTCTGCTGACAGTAACGGAAAAGGGCCTTGGTAAGAGGACCGAAATCGGGGAATATCCTGTTCACGGGCGCGGCGGAAAGGGAGTTATTTCAATTAAGGTGGTGGAGAGAGGCGGAAATGCAGTCGGTCTCCTGCAGGTAAAAGACGAGGATGAGGTTGTTCTTATTACCAACGGCGGAAAATTGATAAGGACTGTTGCAGGCAAAATTTCTTTACTCGGAAGAAATACCCAGGGTGTCAAACTTATGGATCTTGATGCAGAAGACCGTATTGTAAGTATTGGAAGAGTGGTTGAGTAATGAAAAAGGCTGAAGTGTGGGTAATGCTTTTTATAGTCGGTGTTTTAGGTTTTAACTGGCCGTTCATAGAAATGTTTAACAGGACGCTTGCGGCCTACCTGTTTGTTTTTTGGTTTGTTTTTATTATGCTGGCAGCCCTTGCAGGCTTCCGTGCACCATGAGGTGTTTCTCCTGAACTGTGTTTACGCCACTTAATCTGTTCCTGATAGTATTGGGTTATCTTATGCTTCTCTTCGCGGTTGCCTATTATGCGGAGCAGAAAGAGAAGTACGGGAAAAGCATCGTCAATAACCCATATATTTACTCGTTGTCCCTTGCCGTCTATTGCACTTCATGGACTTTTTACGGCAGCGTGGGCAAAGCCGCCACATCAGGGCTGTCATTTCTTCCCACCTATTTGGGGCCTACTCTCATGGCGTCTGTCTGGATGCTGGTCCTCAGGAAAGTGGTGAGGACCGCAAAAGCTAACAGGATCACCACTATCGCTGACTTTATCGGCGCGCGCTACGGCAAATCGCTTTTTCTTTCAGCCGTTGTGACAATTGTGGCAGTGGCCGGGATTACGCCATATCTCGGGCTGCAAATCAAGGCTATCACCACCACTTTCACCCTCATAACAGGCAATACAGGCGGCAGTGTAGCTGCCGGACTGATTATTACCTTTATACTCGGCACTTTTGCCATCATTTTTGGGGCGCGGCGCCTTGATTCGTCTGAAAGGCATGTGGGCCTCGTTTTCGCTATTGCATTTGAGTCTATTATAAAACTCGCTGCGTTTATTCTTGTCGGGGTATTTGTGACCTTCAGCCTTTTTAACGGTCCCGGTGATATCTTAGCCAGGATTCAGATTTCTCATCATGAGGCCCTTCTCCACCTTGGACCCGGTACTGCTACCGGATATTTTGAATGGGCCTCCCTTATTTTCCTTTCCATGATGGCCGTAATGTTACTGCCCCGGCAATTTCAAATGACTGTTGTTGAGAATTACGACGAAAACCATATCAGAAAAGCAACATGGCTCTTCCCGCTCTATCTCTTATTGATTAACATTTTTGTCCTGCCAATAGCCTTTGGAGGGATTCTGGCAGGAGGAAGTGAAAAGGGTGCCGATTATTTTGTGCTTACTCTTCCCCTGACAAATGGTGCCAGGAACTTGTCACTGTTTGCCTTTATAGGAGGATTTTCAGCTGCAACAGGCATGATAATCGTCGAAGCGATTGCGTTAAGTACAATGGTGATGAACAGCATCATTATGCCGGCGCTTATAAAGTTTCAAGATGCGCCGAGTTTTCCCAAGATGGTGCTTTACATCAAGCGACTGGTGATCATGGGAATTGTATTTCTGGGCTATTCCTTCACAACGGCCATTGGAGGGTTTTACTCTCTGATGGATATTGGGCTAAGGTCTTTTGAAGCAGTCGCGCTCCTGGCCCCTGCGTTTTTCATGGGGCTTTATTGGAAACGGGGCACAAAGTCCGGGGCCATAGCCGGACTTGCTGCAGGTTTTACTGTCTGGTTCTATGCGCTTATATTGCC
>JBEKJD010000237.1:0-4870 GCA_050011415.1 Dissulfurispiraceae bacterium
AGTAGGCGCTTCTAAGCGAGAACTCAGGTGTTTTCAAGGAAAAAAGGCACTGCCATGTCTTCACGCCGTTCTTCTTGCAATTCTGTGCAATGTTGATATACTTAAATTAAAAAGATACCAGTGGCAAAATCTGGTGCAAACGGGGGGGGTATGGGAAAGGTGATCGCGGTTGTTGATTTAGGTCATTTCAAGGCATACAGGGTCTCAAAAAATCCGAACGAGAGCGCCAGGGTGGATTTGCTGGAGAGTTACGATATCCTGGATGGCCACGGAAAATTTATGGACAAATTCACGGATGCGGAAGGAAGTTTTGAAAGGGGCGGAGGAAAGGGCGGGACAGCGACCGGCTCAGGAGAACCCCACCATGTCGCGCTCGATATCGAAAAGAAGGTGATAAGGCGAATCGCGAATGATATCAGCGTACTGGTCGAGAAAGAAGGCTGCGCAAAATGGTACCTGGCTGCCGGGGGGAGAATAAACAACCAGATTATCGAAAATCTGGATCCTTTGATCAGGGCCAAACTCGATAAGAATATCAGGGCTGATCTGACAAAAACCGCCAAGTCTGAAATACTGGGTCATTTTGAAGACTGATGGGATCGCCTTTACAGTCGGGCTCGCTGAAGATAGCAACAATTATGGGCATACCGATAAGGGTCCATTTCTCCTGGCTTATCGTCTTCGGCATCATTACGTGGTCGCTTTCAGCATTCTATTTCCCTAAAGCAGCGCCCGATCTGGAAGTGCGGTCCTATTGGGTAAGCGGTACACTGGCCGCGTTGCTGCTTTTCGCCTCTGTAGCATTCCATGAACTGTCTCATTCTTTTTTTGCCCTGCGGTATAAATTGGTTATATCAGGCATTACGTTGTTCATCTTCGGCGGCATATCTCAGATGAAGGGTGAGCCCCCAAATCCCAGGGCGGAATTTACTATAGCGATTGCGGGGCCGCTGTCGAGCTTCCTGCTCGCGCTTGTTTTTTTCACGGCCTACAGTATGGCAGGCAGCGGGGTGGTCAGGGCGCTTTTCACTTATCTGGCCCAACTGAACTTAATGCTCGGTATATTCAATTTGATCCCCGGATTTCCCATGGACGGGGGAAGAGTGGTGAGGGCTTTCTTGTGGAACAAAACCAACGATTTTTTCTACGCTACGCGCAAAGCTGCCTCATATGGACAAAAGATCGCATTGCTTATTATTTTTTTCGGATTTTTTTCTATTTTTGCCGGGATGTCAGGAGGTTTATGGTTTATGCTTATAGGGTGGTTTTTGTACAGTGCAGCTCATGCCAGCTATCATCAGGCAAACCTTCAGGAGATTTTGAGCGGTGTCAAGGTTAAAGATATTATGGTGCGGGATATTGTCTCCATAGCCGCTGATTTGTGCCTCGATGAGGCGGTCAATGACTATTTCCTTCGTTACGGGTTTGGGGGGTTTCCGGTGGTTGAGCAGGACCGGTTCCTGGGGTTTATATCATTAAAGGAGATACGCGATGTGCCGAGGACGCTCTGGAAGGACAAAAAGGCGGCTGATGTTGTTGTCCCGCATGATAAAAGCTGGGAGATAGATCAGAACAAAGATGCCATGAAAGCGCTTGAACTTATGATAAATGAGGACAAGGGCAGGCTGGCGGTGGTCAAGGATGGCGGCATAACAGGCATAATAACGCGGAACGGCATTGCAAAATACTTGCAGATAATGGGCAGGTAGCGTTTTTTGCGGCGCTGTCTGCAGATTTCAAATTCTTATATTGATGTGTTATATTTTTGGTTATGGAATCTGTCTTAAAGGTTATTTTGCTGCGGCATACCCCTGATCCTGAAGAAGTTATCGCAATGGCAGCCAAGCTCTGCTACAGTCCCTCCGATATAGAAGATTTAAAAAAGAAGATAAAAGCCAAAGACCAGAGCATTTTTGTTGATCGGCTTATGAAGATGCATCACGAAAGCCCCATAGAGCACGCCTCTTTTACCTTTGCGGTGGAAGGCATATCCCGCGCATGTTCACACCAGTTGGTACGACACCGGCTGGCGAGTTATTCCCAGCAATCACAAAGGTATGTCAGTGAGGAGTCCGGTTTTGATTATGTGATACCGAAGACGATCAAGGGTGACAGGGAATTGGAAGGATACTTTAATAATTTTATGGCAAAGGCGCAGGAAGCTTACAATTATTTGGTCGGAAGACTTAATGAAAAGGGGATCAAAGGAGAATCTGCGAACCAGGATGCGCGTTTTGTAATGCCTAACGCTTGTGAGACAAAAATAATGGTGACCATGAACGCGCGTGAGTTGCTGCATTTCTTCAGGCAGAGATGCTGCAACCGCGCTCAGTGGGAGATAAGGGCCATGGCTATAGAAATGCTCAAACTGGTAAGAAGTGTGTCGCCGACAATATTCAAAGATGCCGGCCCTGCCTGCATTAAAGGGGCTTGTCCTGAAGGTGATTACAGCTGCGGCAAAATGAAAGAAGTCCGGTCTTATTTCAGAAAATCAGGATCTCCGCACAAATAGGCATTGAGGTGTATTGACTAATGTTTAATATCTCGAGCATAAGCAAAAAATATCCAATTGTGATAAGTATTATAGGGCTTTGCATTATTGCTGTCACAATGTTATCGGTCCATATGGTCCTGGGGAAAAGGTTGAATGATTTTAAAAGAGATCTGACCCGAAGCGAAGCAGAGAGCCAGGACAAAAAATTTGATTTGATGTCACAAAAAATTACAGATCTTATGGGCCTTAACCTTTTTCATCATCTCTATCATCATGATATAAAAGAAATTGACCTTTTTATAAAACGGTTTAAATCGGAACTGCCCGTAACATCTGTCCGAATAGCCGATGCGCGCGGCAGGGTGCTGACAGACGGGACCGGAGAGAATAGTTCTTACGGGTCGCGGCTGGACACTTCAGGACTGAAATCATCGTCATCGCTTGTTACAAGAACGGAAAATGGCCGCAAGGTCATATTTTCAATTGGAAGCAACGGAACTGTTATGGGATATGGAGAGGCTGTTTTTCCTGACGTCCTGCAGAAAGAATCCATGAGACGGCATGATGTTCTGCTGGATCGCCTGCTGGCAAGACTTGAATACACACTTGAAAATACCGGTTTGATACTGACCTTGGCTGTTATAGCTGTCACGATTTTATTGAGCATTGTTTTATCCAGAAAGATTTCCGTGCCGTTAATAAATATTACCAATGCCACAAAGAGGATTGCAGACGGTGACCTTTCCGCAGTGGTCCCCGTGCCGTCAAAAGATGAAATAGGAGCTTTGGCAGAACACTTCAATACTATGGTAGAGAGGCTGAAAATCTCAAATGCAGATATGAAATTTACAGAGGATATGCTGCGGGAGAATGAAGCAATGTACCGGACGCTATACCAGGAATTCCATGCGCTTTTGGATGCAATACCCGACAATCTGACCCTGATATCCCCTGATTTAAGAACGGTATGGGTAAATCAAACCGCTGCGCGTTCATTAGCAAGAGAAAATCATGAAGTTATAGGGAAATATTGTTACGAAGTGTGGCATAACCGCTCTGCTCAATGTGAAGACTGTTATGCATTAAAAAGCATGGACAGCGGGACCATTGTCAACTCTCGCGTGACCAATGACAGCGGCAGTATATTTGATGTCAGGGCCTTTCCTATAAAAGACGACAGCGGAGCTGTAGAAAATGTATTAATAATCGGCCGCGACATCACAGAACGGATCGAGATTGAGGAGACAGCGCGCAGGACTTATCACCTTGCTCAATTAGGCCGGATGTCAGCCGGGATGGGACATGAGATCAACAATCCTAATAATTTCATCCTCTCTAATGCGCAGTTGCTTGAGGATATATGGTATGATGCCGCTAAAATTCTCCATAAATATTATGAGCAGAATGGTGATTTCCATATGGGCGGTCTTCTGTTTTCTGAAATGAGCGGGAATGTGTCCCAGATACTTTACCGTATAATAGAAGGCTCCCAGCGCATCCGGAATATTGTTGCCAGCCTGAAGAGTTATTCTGTTCACAGAGAAGACGGGACTTATCAGGAAGTTGACATTAACGGGGTCATAAACTCTGCTCTCATGATTGTCGGCCACCAGGTAAAGAAGTTTACCGATAATTTTACTGTTGATTTAAGCGGGAAGCTGCCTGTTGTCAGAGGGGACAGCCATGCATTGGAGCAGATGATAATTAATATTGTGATGAACGCAGTACAGGCGCTGCGCGACAGGAAGGCCGGAGTCTCGATTTCCACCCATTATGACGGTAAGGAAGAGCAGGTAATCATAAGGGTCAGAGACGAAGGCATGGGGATGACAGGGGAGACTCTTAAGAGGGTTTTTGATCCTTTCTTTACAACAAAGCATGACAGCGGCGGGACCGGGCTCGGGCTCAGCATTTCTCTTTCCATAATAAAGAAAAGCAACGGTTCCATTGAGTTTGAATCAGAGATCGGCAAAGGGACAACATGCGTCATAAAATTGCCTTGCGCAACTCAGCTGACTGGTTACATGGAGGGGAATACAAGGTGAGGCGTCGATCCAGTTTCAGTTTGCCGTTAGTTCTTGTTAATCCGGTGGTCATAGTTGATGATGAGACGCACATTCTGGAGAGCTTCAGCCTGATACTGCGGAGCGCCGGCATCGGCAATGTCAGGGCTTTTGATGACAGCGCCAAGGTCATGCCTTTTCTTAATGAACAAAGAGTGGCTGCCGTTGTTCTGGACCTTCTCATGCCTCATGTCTCCGGCATTGAACTTCTCACTCAGATAAAACAGGAATGTCCGGATGTCCCGGTCATTATCATGACTGCAATGAATGATCTTGATACCGCAGTTGAGTGCATGAAAAAAGGGGCCTTTGA
>JBEKJD010000238.1:0-4851 GCA_050011415.1 Dissulfurispiraceae bacterium
GCCATCGGAGCGAGCGATCCCCGTATTATATTGAAGCACATTATACCGAATGCACTCTCTCCTGTATTTGTTGCTGCCACGTTCGGAATAGCAGGGGCGATCCTCACGGAATCCGGCCTCTCTTTTCTCGGCCTTGGTGTGCAGCCGCCGGATCCAAGCTGGGGGAATATCCTTACGTCAGGCAAGGACAATATCACTGTTGCGTGGTGGCTTTCGCTTTTTCCCGGTTTCGCGATTCTCGTTACAGTACTCAGCTATAATCTTGTCGGCGAGGGGTTGCGAGATGCGCTCGACCCGCGTCTCTGGCAAAATGAGAAGTGAGAAGCCGCTTATCATCCTGTCCTGACCCGGAACGCGCAAACAATAATATAGAAGCCTTCCTTTCTCAAAACCCCGGATATGAAGGGGAACTTAAACATAATCTGTCCCATGCAGCCATGTTGTTTTCTTACAGTCAATTCCTTGCAAATTACTCCATACAGTACCCGGATGCATTATTCCATGCGCTCAATAGTCTCGGTATATCTTTTGAAAAGGAATATCTCCGGAATGAGTTGAGGGGACTATTCGGCGCCTGCGCGTCGATAGATGAAGGCATGAGTGCGGTCAGGCACTTCCGGAAACAAAAACTGCTCATTATCACCCTCAAAGATATTCTCAAGCTGGCTGATCTTCAATCCGTGATGATCGATATGAGCAATCTTGCCGATGCCGTATTGGACGAGTCCCTGTCTTTCATAGAGCCTTTTATTGCGCAGCGGTACGGCAGGCCCGGGCGCAATGCATTGGCCGTTATAGGCCTCGGTAAATTAGGGGCGCAGGAGCTCAATTACAGCTCCGATGTGGACCTTATCTTCGTATACGGGCATGAAGGAGAAACAGACGGAATTCCGGCAATGCAGAGTATGACAATAAATAGGATTACGGCTATCGAGTATTACTCAAAACTTGTCGAATATTTTACTCATTTTCTTTCAGCCAATACCGGTGATGGTTTTGCTTACCGTATAGATTTGCGTCTCAGGCCTCAGGGGCAGCGCGGCAGCCTCGCGCTGTCGCTGACCGGACACGAGGAATATTACGAGTCATGGGGACAGCTGTGGGAGAGGGCTGCGCTTCTCAGGGCCCGTGTTGTGGCTGGAGATTCAGCATTAGGGCAAGAATTTCTGGAGATGATACAGCCTTTTGTCTACAGGAAATACCTCGGCTTCGACGCTATCGACGAAATAAGACGTATGAAGTCGCAGGTAGAACAGATAAAGCCGGTAACACTTAGCAGGGACATAAAAAGAGGCTATGGCGGTATACGTGAAATAGAGTTTTTCATACAAATATTCCAACTTATTTATGGAGGCAAAGAAGTCCTGCTCAGGGAGAGAAGCACTTTTCGCACCCTCCACCGTCTCCTGCAGAAGGGGCTCATAGGTCACGAGGACTTTCACCATCTTGCCGAAAATTATATTTTTCTCAGGACGCTCGAACACCGTCTCCAGCAGGTGAACGATATCCAGACCCACACAATTCCGGCAGGCGAACGCGACCTTGACAGCCTCGGCAAGCGTATGGGCTTCGGCAACGGGACGGATTTTCTGGAGGAGCTGGCAAAGAGGAGGAACAGGGTACGATCAATATATGATTCACTGCTTTTTGTGGGAGGCGTTACCGGGACCACCCATCTCGGCATCCTGAGCGCTGAGTTCTGGGATATGGATATGCCTGTTGAGCAGCTTATGGCGGAAGAGCTTTCAAATAAAGGGGTCAAGGATACGAGAAGGGCAATTCATTGTTTAATGAAGATCAGGAATACAGTCAATTTCTTTCAGACGCTGCGGGGAAGAAGGCTGCTGGAAGATATTGTGCCATGTTTCATAGAAGGGGCATTGCAAAGCTCCGACCCGGACCTCGCTCTGCTCCAGATGGTTGATTTCGCTTCTCTCATGTCGACAAAAGAATCATATCTTGAAACTATAGCTCAGCGGATGGAATTAATTCCTATCCTGACATTTATCTTCTCGCACAGTGAATACCTCTCAAAAATACTCATGAGCAATACTGCTTACCTGGACTCTATTGAAGAAGGAGAGGTGCAAACAAAGGGGCTTAAAGGGCTGAAAAAAGATCTGGAACTGCTTGCCGGACTGCACGGTCTCTCCAGCGGTGTCCGGATATTCAGGAGGCTCGAGGAGGTGGGGCTGGGGATTCTGCTGCTGGATAAGCATATAGATATACTGCAGCTCATGAAAGCGCTGAGCAAGGTTGCAGAGGCCGCTCTGGCTTTTCTTATTGGGGAGCAGAGTCTTGCAACACAGTCAATTTCCCTTATCAGCTACGGGAAGCTGGGTGGGCGTGAAATTACATTTAATTCTGACATGGATATTGTATTTTTGACACGCAGCGAGCCTGCTATTGATGACATAAAAGCAGCAGAGCATATGCTGAAGATTGCCATGTCATATACAAAGGACGGCATAGCATATAAAATTGATACGCGGCTGCGTCCCGAGGGCAGCAAGGGGCCGCTCGTCAGTTCGCTGGAAGGCATCGCTGATTACTATTTCCGCCATGCCAGATTGTGGGAACTGCAGGCCCTGCTGAAGGCCCGTCCGATAACCGGAGACAACTATACTAAAGAGTCTTTTATGAAGATGAGAAAGGAAGTATTGCTTGCGCAAGGCGGCGGTATTACTGTATCTGAAATAAGGAAAATGTGTGAAAGGATCAGTAAAGAACTCTCAAAAGAATTGTTGACAACGGGAGTATATGATATAAAACGGGGCAAGGGGGGACTTGGCGAGCTTGAATTTATCGTCCAGTATCTGCAGATGAAGCATTGCAGGGACCACCCTGAACTGCTGGTGCAGAATACCCTTGACGCTGTAAGGCGCATACGCAGGAGCGGTATTTTGGACGACCGCGATACACGCATGCTCAGTGATACCTATATTTTTTACCGGAATATCGAAACAATGCTGCGGCTCAGGAATGAAACGGTATTGAAAGAGAGCGGCACAGTCCTCCAGGGATTGACAGATATTATAGGCATGGACAAAGCTGAGATACTGGACACATTGCAGCGAAAGAAATTATTTGTCAGCCAAATGTGGGAACGCTTGTGAAAAAATATACTCAAAAGTGTAAAATAACACATTAAAAAAGCAGGTAATGGGTAATAGGTGATAGGTAAAGGAAAAAAGGCCCTTTCTTTTTTTTGATTCTATGACCGATAACCCATGACCTATTACCTATTACCTTTTTTAACTGGAGGGACAATATGGGCTCAATGGTAGTAGCAAAAGATTCCGCAGAAGCAACGAAGACGGCAGGCGGTAATGAACTTCTCCAGCTTGTTACTTTTAATCTGGGCAATGAGGAATATGCTGTGGCCATCCTTAAGGTGCAGGAGATTAACCGGATGAAGGAAATAACGCGGGTGCCGAACTCCCCGCCTTATGTTGAGGGCGTTATTAACCTGCGGGGCAAGGTCATTCCGGTAGTGAATCTCAGAAGCAAGTTCGGTCTTGCCGCCAAGGAGAATAATGAGCAGACAAGGATAATGATCATGGATATTCAGGGCATTACCATGGGTCTTGTTGTCGATTCTGTATCTGAAGTGCTGAGAATCCCTTCATCCACTGTTGAGCCTACTCCTCCCATGGCATCCAATATCAGCGCCGAGTTCATAAAGGGGATTGCCAAAGTGGATGATCGTCTGATTATATTGCTGGATATGGACAGACTGCTCGGCAGGGCTGAAGAGAGTGAATTGGTTGAGGTCGCTACAAAGGCTATTGAAAATAGATAAACAGAAAAACCAAAAAGGATAAGGGAATATATATGAAAATTGTTACACAGTTTCGGGTGATGGTAGTCATCCTTCTGGTTTTTGCTTTTGTCAGTACGGTCACAGTCTTTTTCCAATTAAGCAGAATGACGGCTGACGGAAATGTTGTTGACTATTCGGGACGTCAGCGGGCCTTTTCCCAGCGTATTACAAAGATGGTGTTTGCAAAGAATCAGGGTTCTTATAATGGAGAAAAGATACAGGAACTTGTTCAGACACTGGACAGTATTATCAACGGACTGATCAATGGAGATGCGGCATTGGCCCTGCCGAAGGCCGCTGATGATAAATTTATCGCCAAGATGCAGGAAGTAAAGACCTCGTGGGACAAGTATAAGGTTACACTTGGCGGCGTTGAAAAAGACACCGGACTTCTACCGGAATTGTTTCAGGACAGCGAAAATTTTTTAAAGCTTGCCAACGAAGCAACCGCTCTTGCCGCGGCAGTGTCCGAAGGCAAGGTAGCGATGTTGAAGGTTGTGCAGACTGTTTTATTTTTTTTGGATGTTATGATGCTTGGCCTTATTTGGTTTATCAGCCAGAAAAAGATATCGAAGCCATTGTCTGATTTGAATGGAAAGGTCGAGCAGATTGCTTGTGGCGATCTCGGCGTCAAAATGGACTATGAAAGCAGTGATGAAATAGGCATGCTCTCCCGTAATATGACGAAAATGATCGAATCCTTCAGCAGCATAATCAAAGGCATTCTTACGGGCTCTGACGAGTTGGTCCGAACTGTTGAAGTGCTTAAGGCGCGGGCCGAGAAGACTGCTAAAGGGGCAAGAGACCAATCCAGCCAGGCAGCCCAGATAGCAACAGCGGCAGAGGAGATGAGTCAGACTATTACCGACATTGCCCGTAATGCATCAGTGGCATCAGATACATCGGCTGACGCAAAAAAAGTGGCAGGAGAGGGCGAGGAGATAGCAGGCAGGGCTGTGGAGACTGTGAACAGGGTATATACAGCTACTGTGGAGCTTGCCACAATGGTCGAAAAACTGAATAACAGG
>JBEKJD010000239.1:0-4821 GCA_050011415.1 Dissulfurispiraceae bacterium
CTCGATACTGCCATCTATCCGACAATCAGCGGCGAGCCCAATTTTGGTGTAGTCAAGGTCCCTGACAAGAGAATTGACAGTCTTGCGGAAATCTACAAACCGAAGAAAATTACATATGCCTCGGTAGAATATGTAGATTATATAGGGCTTACAAAAGGCGACGTGGCACAGAACAGGAAAGTTTTTGATCTCATCAAGGATGTCGATGCGATTGTTCATGTTGTCAGGGCTTTTGAAAATGATTCAGTTTCACATCCTTTAAATGATATAAATCCCCTGAGAGACATAGAAACTCTGGAACTTGAGTTTGTGTTTGGAGACCTCGAATTTGTGGACAAGAGGCTTGAACGCATGGAAGAGGGTGCAAAAAAGGGGAAAAAGCCAAACGAGGCTGAAAAAAAGCTTCTCCTGAAATGCAAGGACACTCTTGAAAAAGAAATCCCCCTGAGGAATACATCCTTTGATGAAGAAGAACAAAAACTGATGAGACCTCTTCAATTTATTTCTACGAAACCCGAAGTTATCGTGATAAACGCGGCGGAAAGCGATTTGAACAGCGGTAAAACAAACACGCTGCGGTCTGTGGTAGAACAATATGTCTCTGAAAAAGGCATTGCCGGGACAACAAAAGTGCTGACACTTTGCGGGAAGATCGAGATGGAGATAGCGCAGCTCTCGGCTGATGAGGCAAAGGCCTTTCTTGAAGACCTGGGGATAGAAGAACCGGCGCTTAACAAGCTTATTAAAGTCAGTTACGACCTGTTGGGTCTTATTTCTTTTCTTACTGCCGGTGAGGATGAGGTGAGGGCATGGACTATTACAAAATGCACTTGGGCGCAGCGCGCTGCGGGGAAAATACATTCAGACATAGAGCGCGGATTTATTCGTGCGGAAGTGGTAAGTTATGACGACTTTATTGCCGACGGGGGAATGTCCGGCGCCAGGGACAAGGGCCACCTGAGGCTTGAAGGCAAAACATATGAAGTGAAGGATGGGGATATCATCAATTTCAGGTTTAACGTATGAGAAGTTTAATTACGAATTAAGAATTAATGAATATAATATTTTTCCACAATTCTTAATTCCTAATTCCTGATTCTTAATTCTTATTGACATATGCGTCTTAGAATACTCCTCATTAATCCCTGGATATACGATTTCGCAGCTTTTAACATGTGGGCCAGACCGCTCGGTCTTTTCAGGGTCGCCGAATATCTAAGCTCTTTTGATACAGAGCTTTCTTTCATAGATTGCACCGCATCTTTCACAGCAGGCCGTTTTGGCTCTGGGAAATACCGTGCGGATGCAGTGGCGAAACCGGCACTGCTGGAAGCTGTTCCGAGAATTTTCAGGAGATACGGCATTGACACCGATGACTTTGCCCGCCAGGTTAAAGCCGCGATGCCTGTTGATGCTGTTCTGATGACGTCAAACATGAGCTACTGGTACCCCGGAGTTCAAAAGGCAGTAGAGATGATAAGGGAGTTGGCAGGCGGCGTGCCTGTCATACTCGGCGGCATTTATGCTACGCTCTATCATGAGCACGCGGTAAACAATTCCGGAGCCGACTTTATCTTCAGGGGACCGGTCTCCGAAAGCCTTAATTTTGCCTTCTCCACCTTTGGCTTCAAGCTCAAAAGCAAAGGGAAAACGGTCCCCTATTACAATCTTGATTTGCGCCCTGATTATCCTTTCGCCGCACTTCAGACTTCTACAGGTTGTCCTTTTCGGTGCGCCTATTGCGCATCTGAACTTCTGTCGGATGGAAAGTGCAGCAGGCGACCGACTGCCGAGGTCTTGGCAGACATAACAGAGCTTTGTAACAAGGGCGTGCGGGATTTTGCCTTTTATGATGATGCACTGCTTTACGATGCTGCCAATCATGTTAAGCCCATACTTAAGGGGATATATGATGCGGGGTTGCCGGTCAGATTCCATACTCCGAACGGTCTCCACGCCAGTTTTGTCGATGACGAGGTTGCGTGCCTGATGAGGCGGACTAATTTTAAAACTGTGAGATTGAGTCTTGAGACGATAGACCGCGAAAGGCAGCTGAATACCGGGGACAAAGTAAGCTGCAGTGATATTGAAAAGGCGGTAGCTTTGTTTAAACAGTTTGGTTTTTCAAAAGATGAGTTGGGCGTTTACATCATGTACGGGCTTCCGGGGCAGGATTTGTCTGAAGTCGAGGGAGGGGTCAGCTTCCTGAAGTCTCTCGGTGTCAGGATATATCTCACGGAATTCTCACCTGTCAGAGGAACGGAGTCATGGAATGAACTTGTAAATGAGGGCATTATAGACAATACTCTGGACCCGCTGCTCACCAATAATACAGTCTTCACCTTTCTACATTCCGGCTATGATGCCGGGGCGGTGCAATCGCTGAAACTTGCTGTTAAAGCATATAATGAGGAATGAAAAAAAATATTGTAGTTATTCTGTAAAGCCCGGGAGGCTTGAAATAACAGGCAGGGGGGAATATACTTTTTATGCTGAGTTCGAGCTACGGCAAAGTGTGAAGTTTCAGGAGGAGGTTTTATGAAGTTGAGGAGTTTACTGCATTTAGTTTTCTCTGTGTGTATGATTGTCTTGTTGTTTGTTTCTGTCGCTGTTGCCGGTGCGCCTTCCGACCTGGTTAAACAGACCACTGATAAGGTCATCGATATTTTGAAGAACAAGGAACTGAAGTCGCCCGCCAAAATAAAAGAGCGCAGGGCCGCAATACGCGAGGTTATAAGCGAGCGCTTTGATTTTGAGGAGATGGCTAAACGTTCTCTCGCCCGGTACTGGAAACAGAGGACCCAGGAAGAACATAAGGAGTTTGTTCCATTGTACACAGACCTCCTGGAACGCACTTATATCAGAAAGATTGAGAGCTATACTGATGAAAAATTTGTTTATGGAGAAGAGAGCATAGACGGCAATTTCGCTATTGTCAGGACAAAGGTCATTACAATAAAGAACGTAGATGTTCCTATCGAATACAGGATGCTGAATGAAAAAGGGGTGTGGCTTGTTTACGACGTCATTGTAGAGGGAGTAAGCCTTGTCAACAACTACAGAAACCAGTTCAATGAAATTATGCATTCGGGCTCCTATGAAGATCTAATCAGGAAATTGAGGAACAAGCAAAAAGAGGGAGCGGCGGGAGATAAATAATCAAAAAAGCGGAAGAGTTATTATGTCCTTCCGCCTTTTTGAAATAGGCATTGTCAGCTCAAGCCTGAATATTCACACTGCCGGTGTTGTTTTGAGATTGCCCACTGTTTCCAAAAAGTGCGGCCAGAGCGGAAATAGTGTCATTGCCGGCGCCGCCTTTGCCTGAGTTGGAGGCAGTTGCAGTGGCGCCGTGATTTTGATGGTGGTCATGGTTTTTCTGAAGGCCCTTGACGTCTGTTTGGACTTTGCTCATCGCGCCCTCCAATGAGCTTTGAGAAGCTTTGCCCTTACTGGTATTGACCGAATCCAATGCGTTCTGAAGCGTTTGCAGGTCATTTTGAAGATTGAGCGTCCTGCTGCTGCTGCCGACATTCTTTACCTGATTGCTGCTGCCGGCAGATTGCCCTTGAGAGACAGCTGACAGGTCACTAATGACCTGGTGCAGAGTTGTTGAAAAAGAACTTTTCGATGACTGGACCTGTGCCTGGTTCCCTGAATTCAATGCACTCTGAAGGGCATTGAATTGCGTACTGAAATTACTGAAGTCGGTCTTCATAGCGTTCAGAGTACTATGGTTGCCGCTGACCGAATGCATAGTCAAGTGTTTCACCTCCTTTTGACACTAAGTTACTCCCGATAAATTTAAGCAAATTACGTACCATGCCTTTTGCAACGTTAATAACCTTCTGGACCGGACAAAATCAGGAAATATTTTCCCGTCAATTATCTGCGCCCGGAAATATTAACCTGTTTTGGTTAGATAGACCTTGATGGATGCTGGAATGATAGAGTGCTGATTAAACTGATTTCTTGTCAGGGTCAGGCTGCGCCGCCTGGTCAGTTTTAACTTCTTCAGATTTCAACGGATTGACGGCCGTGTTCTCAACAGCGGGTTTTTCAGGTTCGGTGGAAAGGGCCTTCTTGAATTCCCTGATGCTTTTGCCCAAACCTGCGCCCAATTCCGGCAGTTTTTTGGGCCCGAAAACGATCAGGGCGATCGCCAGTATTATCAGCATATGCATGGGTTGGAACAGACCTTCAAACATATATGCCCCTGCTATTCTTTCTTTCCGGTCTCAGGTTTGATTTCAATTACTTTATCCTCTTCCGTATTAATGGCTTTCTTAAAATCACGAATGCTCTTGCCTAAGCCCGCACCCAACTGACCTATACTTTTAGGGCCGAAAATCAGAAGTACGACCCCCAGGACCACCAGCCAGTGCATAGGCTGAAAAATTCCTCTAAACATGTGAATACCCCCTTAGGTATATATAGCTTATCCTATTTGTGACATTGTTTACAAGCTGGAGTGAAAAAAAGAGGGCCCATGAGTTTTTTTCACGGGCCCTCTTCCCCGCTGCTGTCCGTTATTAGATGCCGTTGACAACGGCAAAATAGCTGTTGTGATTGACAACCGCCCAGGCCGTATTAGTAGAAGTGTCAACGCCATAGGTGCCCAGCGCGTAGCTGCTCTTCCATGGTCCCGCAACGAAAGACTTGCCGGATGCGCCGAAATTATTGTTCACAGTGTTGGTCCAGTTGCCGTTTGCATCAACAGAGGCAATGCCGAAGGCGCCGCTCGTGAGTTGCGAACTGGTCAGGCTGCCCGGATTGAAACTCATTGAGAGCACAAAAGTGTCTGTCTGGTCGCTTCCCAGGTTA
>JBEKJD010000240.1:0-4804 GCA_050011415.1 Dissulfurispiraceae bacterium
GGCATTTCTGAGGAATACCTTTCGAAAATCTTCGATCCCTATTTCACGACTAAGGCAAAGGGAAGCGGTCTTGGGCTGGCAACATGCTATTCCATAATCAAAAACCATGGTGGTGTAATTCATGTCTCATCAAAAGTAGGCATGGGAACTACGTTTTACGTTTATCTTCCTGCAATCGAAGTGGAAAGAGAGGCTCCAAAGCCACCGGAGCTTGCTACCTTTGTTCGCAAGGGAAAGATACTGGTCATGGATGACGATGAAATGATAAGGAATATTGCAGGAGATATGATGAAGGCCCTTGGCCATGATGTAGAATTTGCAGAGAACGGTGAAGAAGCTACCAGGAAATACAAAGCCGCCATGGAGTCAGGCAAGCCTTTTGATATTGTCATTCTCGATCTGACTATTCGCGGCGGCATGGGTGGAAAAGAAACAATTGAGCGACTTATTGCAGTTAATCCGGATATTAAGGCTATCGTATCGAGCGGTTTCTCAGGCGACTCTGTAATATCTGATTATCGTAAATATGGCTTTAATGCACGACTGACAAAGCCATACAAGCTTGAAGAATTGGAGAATACGCTGAATAACCTGTTAGGCCGATAAATAAGAACTCTAATCTCTGAAAGGAGTACTAAGGCCATCTCAAATGTTCTTGTTTCTGGTTGCACTCTGCATAGAGTTGCAAATGGCAATACCTGTTACATTGTCGAAACAAACTCCGCTTATGCTGCTTTTGTCTTTTCCCTTCTCTGATAAATCCCGCCTGTTTTAAAAGGTGTATTTGCCCTTTGATACTTTGTCATAGTTTCTTGTCCCGATTGATCTTCGTCTCTTTCCAGTGAATTTGTAATGGCAAATCCCTCAGATAGCCCTGTCACGATAGCGATAACCCCTAAGATCACAAGTAGTGCTGACATTAAAGATCCCAGGATGTAGGAGAGAAACGTAATTTGCAGACTCGGAGACGCATGCATTAATGAATTGACTATTGCCCAGAGCATTATTGGAGACTGCACAAGGGTAGCACCACCAATTAACAGAATAATGTTTCGTAAAGTTAATATTTTATTAAAGTTAAATTCCATAGCGCGAACCTCCACCCTTTTTTAATAAGCGCCTGTTAACTGTCTTTTCAACTTCCACTCCGTAAATATTGCGTCCATAGAGTATCTACACATAATAGAGCAAGATAAATGCCAAAGAAGTGCTCGTTGAGTTAAAAGGATATTTTTGAACAACCCCTTTAGCAGGCTATGGGATTTAACCCTCACTTTATGGCATAGATACCATAATGGTCAAACAACAATAAAATAATCATTTGACGCCTCCACTGCTGAAATGATGCAAGGCCCGGAAGATTATTACAGCCAACGCTTGAGTAGTGTAAAATAAACATATGGGTAGCGGGAAGATACTTATTGTCGAGGACGAGAAGAAAATAGCCGCTATTGTTAAGTCCTACCTTGAACGCGAAGGGTTCGAAGTGACTTCAGTTGAAACCGGCGAGGCAGGCATAAGAGAAATAACAAGCGGATTTGACCTTGTCATTCTTGACCTCAAGCTTCCGGACATCGACGGTGAGGTTGTTTGTAAATCTATCAGGGAGGTTACCGACATACCTGTCATTATGCTTACTGCCAAGAGTTCTGAAGAAGACAGGGTCAAAGGTCTCAGTATTGGGGCGGACGATTATGTGGTGAAACCTTTTAGCGCCAGGGAACTGGTGGCCCGGGTAAAGGCCCATTTAAGGCGCTCAAGAAAGGACGAGAAAAAAGAGCTTTCCTTCAACGACGGCTTGTTGATTATAGATACGCTTTCACGAGAGGTCAGGAAGAACGGCAATAGAGTTGCACTGACAAACACTGAGTTCAGAATCCTTCTGACCCTTGCCGAAAGGCCGAATGCCATATTCAGCCGGCTGCAATTAATTAATATTGTGCAGGGCCTTGATTTCGACGGTTTCGACCGGGTTGTTGATGTCCACATCAAAAACATCAGGCGTAAAATTGAAGACGGTCTGCAAAACAACAGGTTCATAGAGACTGTGTACGGCGTTGGATACAAATTCATAGGAGCCCCTGACTAATGAGAACAAAGCTGTTCCTCGCTTTTGTCATGATCATATTTGCGACCCTCGTCTCGACGATGGTTTTCGCGAGTTTGATCCTGAAGGATTTTGACAGTTATGCGCATGGCGTCAAGGAAGACCAGATATACTGGATCATTGCTTCTGTAGAGGGGGGGTACAAAGATGGGAAGTGGGATGAGCAAATACTTTCCGAGTCAATACATTGGGCCATGATGATGGGTCTCGACATCAAAATCCTCGATATGCAACACGGGGAGGTTATCCATTCTCATCACGTCATGGAATCGCTCTCGCCGGGGATGAAGCGCCGTATGGAAGAACTCTTTCGTGTTGATATGGATACTGACCGCAAGTATGATGAGTTTCCCATTATTTCAAACGGCTCAAAGATAGGCACTCTCCTCGCCCGTTCATTTCAGAAGAAAGCACTGGCGGAAAAAGAGGCTATATTCGAGGGCAGGGTCAGGCATTTCCTGTACACTTATCTTCTAATCGCCGGCGCCGGCTCTCTTTTCATAGGTCTCATGCTTACTCAGTACCTCTCAAAACCTGTAAGGCTTCTCAAAAAAGCATCCGAAAAGATTGCAGCGGGTGATTTTGCTGTCAGGATAGCAGCGGAATCTACGGACGAAGTCGGCGACCTTGCAAATACTTTCAATAAAATGGCGGCATCCCTTGATAAAGAAGAGACCCTGAGAAAACGGCTGATGTCGAACATAGCTCATGAACTGAGGACGCCGCTGACTATCATGAAAACTCATGTAGAAGCCATGGCCGATGGCATAATGACGGATAGATCCAAAGGGCTGGAAATTATAACTAACGAAATCGAACGACTCATAACACTTGTCAAAGGCATTGAAGATATGACTGCGGCAGAGGCAAGTTTCTTTACCAGGGGAGAAAGGGTTGAGATAGACCTGAAGGAATTTCTGTCCGGCATAGTCGGTGATCTTACGCCCTTGTTTAATGAGAGGGGATTATTTATCAACATAGCTGAGAAAAACAGTCTTGTAGTGTCCGCGGATGTTGAGAAGCTCGAAAGGATATTGAGAAACATTCTTTCCAATGCCCTGAAATTCACAGAAAAGGGCGGGGTCTCCATCGATTATGGCGCTGAAGGCGGCAGGTTCTTTGTCGATATAACTGATACCGGCAGGGGGATGGCAGAGAATGATCTGCCCCATATATTTGACCGGTTTTACCGGTCCGGAGAGCCCGGTGTCGAAGGTCTGGGTCTGGGTCTGTCCATCGTAAAGGAACTTGTGGACATTATGGAGGGAGAGATAACGGTAAAAAGCACTCCCGGCAAAGGGACCGGTTTTCGGTTATTGTTACCTTCAGGTGACAGATGAGATTGTCGTAATTGACATTTTTCTCCCTTTCAGCAAGAATTACCTGATGAAACTCGGCATCCTGATCAATACTGACAGGCGCCTCAAACATGTGATCGGTCTTACAGAAGCCGCGCTTGCCAGGGGGCATGAAGTCATTATTTTCATAATGGACAGCGGGACGAAACTCCTGGTCCACGAGGCCCTCATGAAGCTCTGCAACTTAGGAGGCGTTGAAATGAGTTTCTGCGATTATAATGCGAAGGGTTTTAAGATTTCAAAAGAAGGGCTTCCTTCCGGGGCCGTTTGCGGTAGCCAATATGATAATGCTTTGATGGTGAACAAGGCTGACAGGGTCATTGTTTTATGAAAGTGCTTTATATACTCAACGACGGTCGCAACGCGCTTGCTGAACGCATGGCCCTGATGCAGGCCGAAAATAATGTAGTCAACGTTATTGACCTTTCCATGAACACCATTTCTTATGAGAGTGTTATTGATGACATCTTTTCACACGACAGAGTTATATCGTGGCAAAGTGACGGGCGAGACTGATTTCAGGCACTCTTTAAACTACTTTAGTTGCCATGACAAAATTTTAATTGTAGATGGCTTCTTATCAATTACAGCGCTGGGGCGGGACGTTACCCGGCCCCTGTTACAGTAGACCCGTGCAAAGCGCGCCTGAAATCAGTCTCGCCCGTCACTTTTATTCAGAGGCTCATAATTGAATAGAAATTAGTTTGACGATAATGAATAAAACTATCCAGTTTCTCGTCATCATGGCTTTGACAGTGCTCACTGTCCTCGTGCTCTACGCTTTCCGCACCTTCGATGACAACCGGCTCGTGAGCTGGGAATGGGTATTCGGCGCGGTCAAGATAACACGTGTGCTGGCGCTTCTCATCCCTGCCTGCATTGCCGCCTTTATGTTTTCAAGGTCTTCGGCTCCAGGGCGTTATCCGGCGCCCTTTCTTTTCATCCTGTCTTTTGCCGCTGCCTCGCTGCTCTGGAGAGAGCCTGAGATGATAGTTGATGCATCACGGTATTTTACGCAGGCCAAGTACCTTGAACTTTATGGGACCGGCTATTTCCTGAGAGAATGGGGAAAGACTATTGAGGTCTGGACAGATATGCCGTTGATGTCCTTTATCTATGGGCTTGTTTTCAGATACATGGGTGAGGCGAGAATCTATATCCAGTTGGTCACGACGCTGCTATTCTCATTCACAGTCGTGCTTACGTATCTGATCGGGAAAACGCTCTGGGACAGGGAAACCGGCTTTTTTGGCGGCATGTTCATGCTCGGCATTCCATATATCTTTACCCAGGTCCCGCTGATGATGGCGGATACGTCTGCAATGTTTTTCTTTACGCT
>JBEKJD010000241.1:0-6132 GCA_050011415.1 Dissulfurispiraceae bacterium
GATAATGCGCGTGTAAACGCGAACATAGGTATCAATATCCCGACACCACTTTTGCGGCACATCCACCCTTGTGTGGATGTTACTTTCTATTCTTAAGTTCCTTTCCCCTGAACTCTCTCTTAACAGAACCATGGGCATTTTAGATCCGATAGACTTTTCATCTTTTAAAGTAGGATAATAGGCGATAAGAAGTTGTTATAAGGCTCTTTATCGTCTTACTTGTGGACAGACACATGAAAAGGAAGCCGAACCACCAGAGGGCCTCCGGCTCCAGGAATGAAGACTGCGCAAGGGAAGAGCAAGGGGGGAGAAGAAATATTGGTAACGAAATCAGACAAGCCGGAAGCAATAAGGGTAATACTGAAAGACGGCCAGACCTTCAAGGTGAGGCCCATAACGCCTGACGACAGGGGAAAGCTCCGGGAACTGTTCTACCGGCTGAGTCCCCAGACTAGTTACTTCCGATTCGGGCACGAGAAAGACCATATCAGTGACCAGGAACTTTCCTACTTTACCGAGGTGGACCCGCCCGCCATGTTCGCATATGTCGGACTGACCGGCGAAGGCGAAGACGAAAAGATCAGGGCAGTCGGTCAGTGGTTCCTCACTGCCGAGAAGAGGACTGCAGAGATAGCCTTTGTTGTTGAAGACAATATACAGGCTAGGGGCATCGGCACCGCCCTGCTCGAGAAACTCGCAGAAACCGCCCTCACGTACAGGATAAATAAATTTGTAGCCATCGTCCTTTCCGAGAATACCCGCATGCTCAGAGTATTCGAGGAAAGCGGCTTTGTCATGACCAAGACGTTTCATGAGGATACCTACGAGTTAACCTTCGATCTCGATCAGCAGGAGGAGTTCTCGAAACGTCAGTCCCTCCGTGAGCACATTTCGCGTTCGGCCGGAATGCGCAGGATGCTGTACCCGAAGATTATCGCCGTGATCGGTGCATCCCGTGATCTCGAAAGTGTGGGGGGAAAGGTGTTTCGCAATCTCCTTTACAACAATTTCTCCGGCACAATTTTCCCCGTCAATCCCAGGGCCGCGGCGATCAACGGTGTCATGTGCTATCCGTCGGTTACAGACATACCCGGAGATGTGGACCTCGCGGTAATCGTGGTACCGGCAAAAGGAGTTCTCGATGTGGTAGACGAATGCGGTAAAAAAGGCGTCTGGGGTGTTGTCATAATATCCGCAGGGTTTGCTGAGAGCGGCCCGGAGGGCAAGGAAAGACAGATGCTGCTCAGGGAAAAAGTCCTTTCCTACGGGATGAGGTGTATTGGTCCCAACGGCCTCGGCATTCTGAATACCGACCCGGCGGTGAACCTTAACGCAACATTTGCGCCCATGACCCCGCCGCGCGGAAACCTGAGCATCAGTTCGCACAGCGGCGCCCTCGGCTTGGCTCTTCTCGATTATGCGAAGAGCAACAACCTCGGCATCGCCCATTTTGCGAGTATCGGCAACCGCATTGATATATCCTCCAATGACCTCCTCGAATTCTGGGAGGATGACGCGAATACCAGGGTCATTCTTCTCTATCTCGAGAGCTTTGGCAATGCCCGTAAGTTCAGCCGGATCGCACGACGAATCTCCCGAAAAAAACCGATCATCGCGGTGAAGTCGGGCCGGAGCGATGTTGGGGGGCGGGCAGCAACCTCTCATACAGGTGCGCTTGCTGCGTCCGACGTGGCTGTAGATGCACTTTTCAGGCAGGCGGGTGTGATCAGGGTGAATACGATCGAAGAGATGTTCAACGTAGCAAAGTTGCTGGCCCATCAACCACTCCTGCAGGGTCCCAGAGTGGCGATACTTACGAACGCGGGCGGGCCCGGCGTTCTTGCCGCCGATGCCGCAGTTGGCTGGGGCTTATCAATACCGACACTTTCAGGAGAAACCCAGGCAAAGTTATCCGCGATCCTGCCGAAAGAGGCGGCGCTCGCAAATCCAGTTGATATGATTGCATCCGCATCCGGAGAGCAGTTCGAAAAATCTCTCAGAGTATTGCTCGAGGACCCGGACGTCGATGCGATAATAGTGATCAATATCCCGATCAGAAAGCCTGAAGAAATAGCGGCGGGCATTAATAAGGCGATGGTGGAGTATAAGGGAGAAAAGCCTGTGCTTGCCTGCTTCATGATGTCCTCGGCTTCAGATGTCAATCTCAGCTATGCCAACGATGCCCTTGTGCCTGTTTATATGTTCCCTGAAGGCGCTGTGCAGGCCCTGGCGCTCGCGTGGCCTTATTCCCTGCACAGACATCGTGAAGCAGGACAGATCGTGGTATTTCCGGATATCGATGATGAGAGAGCACGGAAATATCTCCGCACCTCCGGAGCGCTTCAAAAGGAAGGGGGCTGGCTGGCACCGGACGTGGCAATAGGACTTTTGAAAGAGTACGGAATACCCACCGCAGACACAAAAAACGCATTCACTCCTGAAGAGGCCGCAGAGGCTGCGCGGAAGATCGGGTTCCCTGTGGTGATGAAACTGCGCTCCACTTCAATCACCCACAAAACCGATGTCGGCGGCGTCGTACTCAATCTGAAAGATGAAGAAGAAGTGAAGAGGGCTTACCTGGATATGGAAGCACGCCTGAAGTCATCGGGGCACAGTTCCGGGATGGAGGGTGTGATTCTGCAGCGTATGTTGAAAGGCGGCCAGGAAGTCATCCTCGGAATGTCCCAGGATCCTGTATTCGGGCCCCTGATGATGGTGGGGATTGGCGGCGTGCAGGTGGAGCTTATCAAAGATGTTGCTTTTTCCCTCCACCCGCTCACGGACAGAGACCCCGACTACATGCTCGGACAGCTCAAAGGTCTGCCATTACTGGAGGGATGGAGAGGAAGCAACCCGAGAGACATCGCGTCACTGAAAGAAGTGCTTCTTCGTTTCTCAACGCTTATCGATGACTTTACGGAGATCGCCGAGATGGAGATAAACCCGCTTATGGTCTTTGACAGCGGAAAAGGATCTGCGGTTGTGGACACCCGCATACTGGTCAAGACACAGACAAATAAATAATACTGGAGGGGGGAGGCTCTTTTCCCTCCCCTGATTGTCAAATGTTGTGAGACATCGTTCGTCCGAAAACGATGCGTACAAACGTTGCTTCCCGTGAAAAAAAAACGAACAATCTCTCATCGCAAAAACGTTTCTTTGTGACTGAAATAAACCACATCGGGGTCTTTCCAAGCTTCTCCATTTCTGGTTGTTCTCTTCGCAAAATTGTGGCTTATCGAAACTGAACAGTAGTCGGGGTGTAACAAGCGTCAGGAATGGATACGGATTTTGGACCACCCGATTTTTCTTTCGAAAATTTCGATGACGTGATATGACACAAAGATTTCACACAACCGTAATACTCGTGTAACAATGCGCATGCTATCTTAATTGCGGTTAAGTGATCAGCATTTCCTGTGACTGCAGCAGAGACTGCGGCGTATATTAATCCAATCATAATCATTTACATGGTTATACCAAAGGAGAATTGACATGAAATTTACCAGGTGGAGTTCGATTGTTTTGGTTGCGGCGCTTATCCTTGGTTTCACCGCATGGGGCGGAGCCTCCGACCTCGTGAAGTTGCAGGGCGCAGGGGCAAGTTTTCCGGCACCGCTCTATTTCAAGTGGTTCAAGGCCTACAGCGAGTCACACAATAACGTGCAGGTCGACTATCAGTCGGTCGGCAGCGGCAGCGGTGTCAAGAGCTTCACTGACAAAACCGTGGACTTCGGCGCCAGCGACGCCGCAATGACGCCGGTCGAAATGTCCCAGGTCGCAACTGGTGTGCAATGTCTCCCTGTGACCGCCGGCAGCATCGTGCTGTCTTACAATATAGCCGGCGTGACCGATTTGAAGCTGTCGCGGAAAGCCTACTCCGACATCTTTTTGGGCAAGGTCAAGAAGTGGAACGATCCTTTGATCGCCAAGTCAAACCCCAAGATCAAACTTCCGGACATGCCTGTCAACGTGGTCGTGCGGGCCGACAGCAGCGGCACAACCTATGTATTTACCAAGCATCTGAGCGCCATTAGTCCGGACTTTGCCAAGAGCCCGGGTACCAATAAAATGCCGAACTGGCCGACTGGGACCCGTTCCAAAGGTAATGAGGGTGTCACCGCCAGCATAAAGACAACACCAGGGTCCATCGGCTACATCGAGTACGGCTATGCCAAGAGCCAGAAACTCCCCATGGCCGTACTGGAGAACAAGTCGGGCAACTATGTCACGGCGACTTCAGCATCCGGCCAGGCAGCCCTCGCTTCGGCGAAGATACCAAAAGATCTGATCGTGTGGGTGTCCGACCCCGAAGCCAAGGACGCCTATCCTATTGTCACTTACACCTGGCTTCTTTTTTACAAGAACTACCCTGACAAAAAGAAAACCGCGGTACTCAGTGACCTGTTGAAATACGTCGTTACCGACGGTCAGAAGTTTGCCGAGCCTCTTGGCTACATACCGCTGCCGAAGGCCGTAAGCAATCAGGTGATCGCTGCGCTCCAGAACATTAAGTAGCAACCGGGCAAATGAACAAAAGTGCAATTATGCCTGACATAGATCAGATATCACGGCCGCCGACGCGTTCTCAACAATTAGTCGATACCGCGTTCCGTTGGCTATGCTACGGTTTCGCTTGGCTGTCAGTCCTCACGGTGGCGTTCATCGTGCTGGAGATCGCTATGAATGCTGTGCCGGCTATCCGGCATTACGGGCCTGGCTTCCTTGTCGGGACCACGTGGGACCCCAACACCGGACAGTTCGGGATACTCCCGGAAATCTGGGGCCTCAGCGAAGGGTTCCTCGCACAAGCTGTGTATTTAGCCTTGAAGACTTTCAGGCTTCAGTTGCATCCAATGCTGCTTAAACTGCCTGACCGCGTGGAGGTCCTGCTGAAAAACCTGATTGAACTGCTAGCCGCGATCCCCAGCGTCGTGTACGGGTTATGGGGTTTGTTTGTGGTCATACCGTTTATACGGCCCGCATGCAACTGGCTCAATATGAAACTCGGGTGGATTCCCCTGTTTGGCACCACATTGACCGGGCCCGGGGTGCTCCCGGCGGTCATTGTACTGTCTATTATGATTTTACCGACCATTACGGCTATCAGCCGTGGCGCCCTGGTGGCAGTGCCTCCAAAGCTCAGGATGGCGGCCTACGGAATGGGCGCAACAAGATGGGAGACTATCCTTGCTGTTATCCTCCCCACAGCTTTCCGTGGTATTGTCGGGGCAGTGGTCCTTGCTTTCGGACGCGCTCTTGGGGAGACGATGGCGCTTGCCATGCTCGTCGGGAACGCCAACCGGATCAGCGTTTCATTGTTTTCTCCGGCGAACACTCTGGCAGCACTACTGGCCAACAACTTCCCTGAAGCTGCCAAGAAAGATGTGGGCGTGCTTATGTATGCGGCACTTGTCCTCCTGGCGATTACGCTGATTGTCAACATCGTCGGCTCGCTCATTCTCCAACGGGCCTCAGCCGCACAGGAAGGAGCAAAGTAATGAGCACGCAGGAATTCGCCATAAAAACAAGTATCACACCATGCCCGCCGGATCCGGTTGGGCCTGATGTCAACCCGTTTGCCGACGTTGACTTCTCCGAATTAGAGAAGTCCCTCCGGCGTCCCCGCACGATGATCGACCTGCTCTTGAGTAACATTGTATCTGTTATGACAGTGCTGGCCCTGATCCCCCTGTTCTCCGTGGTGTTGATGTTGCTATGGCATGGCGGCCAAAGGCTCAGCCTTGCCATCTTCACACAATTGCCGCCGGCGCCCATGGAAGAAGGCGGAGGATTCGGCAACGCAATCCTCGGCACGCTTATCATGGTCGCCATAGCTGCATTGATCAGTATCCCATTAGGCATACTCAGCGCCGTGTACCTGGCCCAGGCAAGGCCGGAAAGCCCGCTCGCAGGCGCGGTCAGATTCGGGGCCAAGATATTAACAGGGTTTCCGTCTATCCTGGCCGGCGTGTTCGCTTACGGCGTACTGGTGTTGACTCTTGGCGGCTACTCTGCGATAGCAGGCGGCGTGGCCCTTTCAATTCTTATGCTGCCGACTATAATCCTGACCGCTGAAGACTCCATCCGTATGGTCCCGGCAAAGATGAGGGATGCGGCAATCGGTATGGG
>JBEKJD010000242.1:0-4786 GCA_050011415.1 Dissulfurispiraceae bacterium
AAGAGCAGAGGAAATCATCCAAAGTCTTAATGCCAAGGGTGTCTGGCATGGCGAGTTACAGAATATAAGAAAAGACGGGACTATATTCTGGTGTAATGCGAATGTTTCAACATATGAACATCTGCAATATGGAAATGTCTGGATATCTATCCACGAGGATATCACCGAGCGTAAAGAAGCTGAATTAATCCTCAGGGAGCATCAACGGATCATGCTTATCCAAAGCCGTTTTGCCGCTATGGGGGAGATGATCGGCAACATTGCCCACCAATGGCGACAGCCTCTTAACACCCTGGGACTTCTCATCCAGGACCTTCGCCATGCGCAAAACTATGGGGAACTTGACACTGAATACATGAACAAGAGTGTGCGGGAAGGCATGGAATTGATCAACCACATGTCCGGCACGATCGATGATTTCAGAGACTACTTTCGGCCCGATAAGAAGAAGAGTTTCTTTTTCCCTAAGGAAGCTGTGGAGAAGACCATTGCTTTTGTGTCGGCAAGTTTTAAAAACAGCAACGTAACTATTGGACTCGATATAAGTGAGGACTTCTCTATAGAAGGCTACCCCAACGAGTATTCGCAGGCTTTATTGAACATTCTCAGCAATGCAAAGGATATCCTTCTCGAAAGGAAGATTCCCGACCCTCTTGTTACGATACGCATATTCCGGTCCGGAGACAGGTCTGCAGTGACCATTGAAGACAATGCCGGAGGGATACCTGATGAAATTATTGATAAAATATTTGACCCTTATTTCAGCACCAAGGAGCCGGGCCAGGGGACCGGGATCGGTCTGTACATGTCCAAGACAATCATCGAAAAAAGCATGGGAGGCAGGCTCACTGCCCGGAATACCGCCAAGGGAGCGGAATTCATGATAGAGGTGTGAAATGAAAGATGCTCAGGACAGGAAACTGGATATTTCGGTCCTCTTTGCAGATGATGAAATATTGACCAGGAACAAGATATCAAATATGCTTGGACGGGAAGTCAGGGATTTATATCTGGCCGAAAACGGAAGGGAAGGTCTTGAGTTGTTTAAAAGCCGCAAACCCGACGTGGTTATAACCGATATCAAAATGCCTGTCATGGACGGACTGGAAATGGCGCGGGGCATAAGGGCCGTGGACAGCAACGTCCCCATTATAATTACAACAGTTCACGGAGAGTCGGGCTTCCTCATGAGTGCCATAGATATAGGGATAGACAGCTACATGCTGAAGCCCCTGGACATGTCCAGACTGCGCGATAAGTTGAAGGCAATTTCGGCAACTATCCATTTAGCAGAAAAACTCAGGCAGAAGAACAGGCTTCTTGAGGAAACATTGCTTAAATACAAATCCCTTGCCAACGCGGTAGGCGAAATAACATTTGAACATTTCTTGCCTGATAATAATATAGTCTGGTCCAACACAGTCGAGGAAATTCTTGGCTACTCCAAAGAAGAGATAGGACACGATATCAAGAGCTGGGAGGACAAGGTCCATCCCGATGATCTTGCAAGCGCCAATGCCGAATTCGAGAGGGCGGCCAAGGGGAACCGGTTATATGATATGGAGTATCGTTTCAGGCATAAAGACGGCCATTATCTCTGGTTCAATGATCGCGGCAGTATGCATCTCGATTCGGAAGGCAACCCCCACTATGTTATTGGAGTAATGAAAAACATCACTGAACAAAAAACAGCAGACGAAACGGTGAAAACTCTTTTCACTGCTGTTGAGCAGTCCTCTGACTGGATTCTTATAGCCGACATATCAGGAAAGATCGAGTATGTGAATGAAGCTGTTGAGCGGGTAACAGGATATAAGAAAGCAGAGATGTTAGGTAAAACCCCAAGGATACTCAAATCAGGCAGACATGATAAGGCCTTTTATAAAAAAATGTGGGACACGATACTATCGGGACAAACATATACCGCAATACTTACCAACAGGAAGAAAAACGGTGAGCTTTTTGAAGTCTACCACACCATTACGCCTATTAAGGACAAGAATGGCTCCATAACAAACTTTGTTGCTTCATCAAAAGATATCACGGAGCTCAGGCAAATGGAAGCAAGGATCAACTTCCTTTGCTATTATGATGACTTGACCGGACTTCCAAACAGGGTGTTATTCACAGACAGGTTAAGGCAGGCAATTGCAAGGTCAGGGCATTATGAGAAGTGCTCAGGGGTCTTGTTTATAGATATTGACAGGTTTCACCTGATTAACGACACGCGAGGTGCAAATTTTGGTGATCTTTTATTGAAGGAAGTCGGCAAGAGGTTGTCAACCGCTGTAAGGGAAGGGGACACCGTTGCCCGTTTCGGCAGTGACGAGTTTGCAGTAGCTCTTAATGAGGTATCCAGGTCGGAAGATATTATTTATATTCTCGGAGAATTACAGAAGACACTTTCCGAGCCCATCAGGACAGATGGAGAGGAAACTATGTTGACTTTTAGTGTGGGCATCTCTGTCTATCCAAACGACACCCTCGATATCACGACACTGATACAGAATGCCGATATGGCCTGCCAGCAGATAAAGCAACGGGGCGGCAATAGCTATCGGTTTTTCACTGCCGGGATGAATGCTGCCGCTTCCGAGTTTATTCTTGTTGAGAAGCAGCTGAAAAATGCCCTGAGAAATGATGAATTTGTACTGCATTATCAGCCTTACTGGGATATTCATACACAAAAAATGGTTGGGATGGAGGCCCTTATCAGGTGGCAGAGCAAGGACCAGGGGCTGGTTCCGCCGTCGGTATTCATACCTGTTCTTGAGGAAACAGGCCTGATCGTAGAAGTTGGCGATTGGGTGATGAAAACAGCGATACAGCAAGTGGATATTTGGCAGAAGAAAGGGTATCCTGTTGTGCCTGTTTCTGTTAATATTTCGATAGTTCAATTCAGGCAGAGCAATCTTGTTGAGAAGGTCAGGAAAGTGCTCGAAACATTCGGATTGGCCCCTGCGCTCCTTACAGCTGAGATAACCGAAAGCTCTTTTATGGAGGACCTTGAATTCACGAAAGCAACGCTCACGGAATTGAGGGACATAGGGATTTCAATTTCAATAGATGATTTTGGGACAGGGTACTCATCCTTGAGTTACCTTAAGAGATTGCCAGTGGACAATCTGAAGATCGACATATCATTCATACGTGAACTCGGGAAAGACCGTGACGCCGAAGCAATAGTGTCGGCAATAATCACTATGGCAAACGCCTTGAACATGAAAACAATTGCAGAGGGAGTAGAAACCGAAGAACAATGGAGAATCTTAAGGCTTTTGAGATGCGATATTACCCAGGGATTTTATTTCAGCCGCCCGTTACCGGCTGAGGGTATTGAAAAACTATTTGCCGGAGATTAATCTCGATAGGACATTTGCAGCTGCATTTGATATAATTCCTTGTCAAACATTTATCCAGGAGGCATTCTATGGACTTTATGGGTTCGAAGTGCAAGGGCGACCTTGCGAAAAAAGAGGATGAGCTTAAGCGGTTGACTCAGGTGTTGGACCACCTTGACGAACTTGTGATGCTCTGCGACACCACTCACGAGAACAAAATATTCTTCATGAACCGGAAGTCCCTGGATGCAATGGCGAAGTACCGCAGCCAGCTCAACAGTGATTTGAGCGGCGCAGATGTGGCAAACGCCTTCGGGAACTCCATACATCAGTTCCATAAGAACCCGGACCGCCAGCGCCGTATCTTGTCAGGGTTGGCGCAAGGCTCCCAGAACGCTCACAACGCGGAGTTTGCCATCGGCGGGGTCTTCTTCCGGCTCCGCTTTTACCCTATATGGGATGCAACGGATTCCAGGAAGGTCGCTTATTTCATGGCCTGCTGGACCGATATATCGGCTGAGAAAGATGTGGAACAACGGACAGCCGCTGATGTGGAACGCAAGCGTTATCTGGAGGAAAGGGTGCATCAGATAGCAACGGCCATGGAGGAGATGAGCGCGACGGTAAACGACGTTGCCAAGAACACGACACATGCCTCCGAGGCCTCCAACACTGTGGTCGAAAACGCCATACAGGGTAAAGAGGTCGTCAGCCAGGCAGCTCAGGGCATGCAGAACGTGGCTGATACTGTGCGCGCCTCTGCCGGGATAATGGACACGCTGGGAGAGAAGTCCAAAGAGATAGGCCGTATAATCACGGTCATCGACGACATCGCCGACCAGACGAACCTTCTCGCCCTTAACGCCGCTATAGAGGCAGCGCGGGCCGGAGAGCAGGGCAGGGGCTTTGCCGTGGTCGCGGATGAGGTGAGGAAGCTCGCCGAGCGTACCAGCACTGCGACCAAGGAGATCGGGACCATGATCAAGGATATCCAATCCCAGACTGTGAATGCCGTGTCAGCTATGGATCGCGGCAGGAGAGAGGCGGAAGCAGGCGAGGTTTCCTCCCACAAGGCCGAGGAGTCCCTGGAGCGGATTGTCGGGGACATCAACCGTGTGAAGGATATGGTGGCCCAGATAGCGACCGCTGCCGAGGAGCAGGCTATGACCTCCAACGAGATCACACGAAACCTGGACGAGATAGCCGGAAGGTAGTACCGGAGACGCGAAAGATGATACCGTTTGATTATTCTTGAGCAGTATGCTATCAGAATTGTCCGCTTGTAACGTGGAAAATCATTAACATCCTAACATATAATGTGGGCCGGCAGATTTGGTCCTTAAATTGTAGTCCTGATTTTTGTGGTGTCTATACCATAAAGTGAGGGGTAAATTCCATAACCTCCTAAAAGGCGTTATTCAATAATATCCTTTAAGCTCAATGAT